>DASPOZ010000150.1:0-12795 GCA_035625755.1 Candidatus Sulfotelmatobacter sp. | reverse complement strand
CCGCTGCGGCTGACTTGGCGAGCGCCGCAGGGCTTGCCTGTGAGGGCATGTCGTAGTCGATCTCGAAGCTGAGCTCGAGATCGAGCTGGCGCAGCTGCTCGATCTGATCACGCAGCACCGCGGCCTGCTCGAATTCCAGATTGCGCGCACGCCGATACATCTCGCCCTCGAGCTTCTTGAGCTCGCGGGCGACATCGGCGCGATTCTTGAGCCGCGCGGTATCGACGCCGGGGGCCTGTCCGCGGCGGCCGCGCGAGAGGGCACCGCGTGCGGCACCCTGGCTGCCGAGGCGAGCACCTTCCATGATGTCCACGACCGGCTTGACGATGCTGGTCGGCGTGATGCCGTGCTCGCGGTTGTACTCCTGCTGGATGGCGCGGCGGCGGCCGGTTTCATCCATGGCCTTCTGCATGGAGTCGGTCACGGTGTCGGCGTAGAAGACCACGCGGCCCTCCACGTTCCGGGCGGCCCGCCCCGCCGTCTGGATCAGCGAGCCGGCGGAGCGGAGGAAGCCCTCCTTGTCCGCGTCCAGGATGGCCACCAGGGCGACCTCGGGGATGTCCAGGCCCTCGCGCAGCAGGTTGATGCCCACCAGCACGTCGAAGCGGCCCAGGCGCAGGTCCCGGATGATCTCGTTGCGCGCCAGGGTATCGATGTCCGAGTGCAGGTAGCGCACCCGGATGCCCAGTTCGGCCAGGTAGTCCGTCAGCTCCTCGGCCATGCGCTTGGTGAGGGTGGTGACCAGGATGCGGTGCCCCGCCCCCGCCACCCGGCGGATCTCGTCGATCAGGTCGTCGATCTGGCCCTGGGTGGGCCGCACCTGGATGGCGGGGTCCATGAGCCCGGTGGGGCGGATGACCTGCTCCACCACGCGCCCCTGGGCCCGCTCCAGCTCGTAGGGGCCCGGGGTGGCCGAGACGTAGAGCACCTGGGGGACGCACCGCTCGAACTCGGCGAAGGTGAGGGGCCGGTTGTCCAGGGCCGAGGGGAGGCGGAACCCGTACTCCACCAGGGTCTCCTTGCGGGAGCGGTCCCCGTGGTACATGCCCCGCACCTGCGGGACGGTCTGGTGCGACTCGTCGATGATCACCAGGGCCTCCCGCGGCAGGTAGTCCATGAGGGTGGGGGGCGGCTCGCCGGCGGCCCGGCCCGAGAGGTGCCGCGAGTAGTTCTCGATCCCCTTGCAGGTGCCGATCTCGCGGAGCATCTCCAGGTCGAACTGGGTGCGCTGGCGCAGCCGCTGGGCCTCCAGGAGCTTGCCCGCCCCCTGGAACTCGCGGCAGCGCCCCTCCAGCTCCGTCTCGATGGCCGCGAAGGCCCGCTCCAGCCGGTCCTGCGGGGTCACGTAGTGGTTGGCCGGGTAGATGGGCACCCGGTGCAGCCGCTGCAGCCGCTCGCCCTTCAGCGGGTCGATCTGCCAGAGGGCCTCGATCTCGTCCCCGAACAGCTCCACGCGCACGGCCAGGTCGTCGTACGCGGGGAACACCTCCACCACGTCGCCCCGCACGCGGAAGGTGCCGCGGTGGAAATCCATGTCGTTCCGCTGGTACTGGATCTCCACCAGCTTGCGGAGCATCTGGTCCCGGTGGCAGTAGCCGCCCTCCTCCAGGAGCACCACCATCCCGTAGTACACCTCGGGGGAGCCCAGGCCGTAGATGCAGGAGACCGAGGCGACGATGACCACGTCGCGCCGCTCCAGCAGCGACCGGGTGGCCGAGTGCCGCAGCTTGTCGATGTGGTCGTTGATGAGGGCGTCCTTCTCGATATAGGTGTCCGTCTGGGGGATGTAGGCCTCGGGCTGGTAGTAATCGTAGTAGCTGACGAAGTACTCGACGGCGTTCTCGGGGAAGAACTGCTTGAACTCGTTGTAGAGCTGGGCCGCCAGCGTCTTGTTGTGGGCCACGATGAGGGTGGGCCGGTCCACGTTGGCGATGACGGAGGCCATGCTGAAGGTCTTCCCGCTCCCCGTCACCCCCAGCAGGACCTGGTGGCGCAGGCCGCCCAGGACCCCCTCGCTGAGCCGGGCGATGGCCCGGGGCTGGTCCCCCTTGGGCTCGTAGGGCGCCACCAGCTTGAAGGATCCCATGCCCGTCAGTCGCTCTCCGGATGGGCCACGGCGCGGCACCGCGGGGGGCGGGCGTTCACCGGGCGGCGGTCCCGGGCGCCGGCGCCTCCTCGTCCATGACGATACGCACGTCCATGGAGATGGTCACATCCTGGCCCGGGACCTGGCCGGAGGATTGGCCGCGCTGTTCCATATGCATGAGCGTGCCGTCCCGCACCCGGACAACCGCCGTGGTGGTGGAGGTGCCGGACATCTGCGCGCGCCCTCCGGCGCCGCTCGTCTGCGAGCCCTGACACTGGACCCGGAAGCCCTCCTCGCCACGCAGCCGCTCGCGGCGCACCAGGGTGCAGCTTCCCGCCTCCACCACCTCCGTACCGTCGTCCGCTCGGTACTGCTGGCGGACCTGCCAGCTGCCCCCCACGCCCAGGGGCGCGTCCGGGTAGACGAAGGGAGACAGATAATACACGCTGCCGGGTTCCTTCCCTTCCACCCGCACCACCTTGCCCAGCGGGTTGACCTCCTGCCGGAGGGTCTCGCCCAGGCCCGGGAGCCCGAAGTTGGCGGGAGAAAAATCGGCGCCCCTGTGGTCCAGGAGGGTGAGGGCCTGGCGCACGGTGCCATCGGCGCCCACCTCCTCCACCACCTGACGCAGCCGGCCCCCCTGGTCCACATCCATGGGCCGGGTCTGGCCCTTGCCCGCCGCCACCATCTTGCCGGTGATGGCGAAGCGCAGCGTCTGGGCGAATCCCTTGGCCGGCTTGTACAGCAGGCTCACCGGCCCCGCGGGGGGAGGCAGCGCCTCGCCGGCGGCCGCGGCGGCGCCCTGCGGCGAGGCCGGGGCGGCCCCCCGCCGGCCCGCGGGCGGCGGCGCCGGGGCGGCGGGGCGCGCCCCGCCGCCGCCCTTGAGCCATTCGTCGTAGGACAGGTCTTGCTTCCAGTCGGGATCCAGCGGGATGCGCAGGGCCATGCCCACGGACAGGCGGTTGGGATTCTTCACGACGTCCCGGTTCGCCTGCCAGATGCGCTCCCACTGGCGGGCGTCGCCGTAGTAGTAGCCGGCGATGAGGTGCAGGTCCTGGCCACGCTCCACCTGGTGCAGGGCCTCCCGGGGCAGGTTCTGGAACGCCGCCCCGGCCCCCGGCGGGGGCGCCCCCGAGCCCTCCGCCGCGGCCGACAGGCCGGGCCCCCCCGCCAGGACGCACCACGCCACCCCGAGGGCCGCCCCCAGGCGCCGGCCCTGTCCCACCGTCCCGTGCATACTCGGCCTCCTTATCCTCAGGCGGGGCCGCCGGGCCAATGAGGCACCTCGGCGGTCTTGGGCAGGTACTTGTTCCAGGCGGGCGGCCGCTGATGCGTGCGCGCAAGGAACCCCAGGTAGAACATCGAGAGGGGCTTGGCGGGCGCGCGCTGCAGCCTCATCCCCACGTCTTCGATGCGCTTGTTCGCCTTGTGCAGGTTGCACATCCGGCAGGCGCTGACCACGTTCTCCCACACGGTGCGCCCACCCAGGGACTTGGGGATCACATGGTCGATGGTCATCCGCTCGCCGCCGTTGCGCCCGCAATACTGGCAAGTGTAGCTGTCGCGCTTCAGGATGTTCTTCTTGGTGAAGGCGATGGCCGGGCGCGCCGGGCGGATGATGTAGCGGTGCAGGCGGATGACCGAGGGGACGACGACGACGATGGAGGGCGAGCGAAGGAGCCGGTGGCTGTCTTCGATCCGCTCGGCCTTTCCCGTGAAAAGGAGGACCACGGCCCTCCGGGCGCTGCAGACCTGAAGCGGTTCGAAGGTCTGGTTCAGGATCAGGACTCTATCCGATTCCATCCAGTGGGTTGTCCAAAGGTCGGGTGTCGATTCATCCAAATCTTACGGGCTTTTAGCACAGGCCTGCCCCGGATGTCAAGACGGCGGGCCCGGGGCGCCCTCCAGCAGGCTGCTGAAAAAGGCCCATCTGCGGCGTTGGCGCGCTCGGGCGCTCGCTGCGGCGTAGCCGGAGTACGCCTCACTCGGCCCGTCGTGCGCCGCCTTGCATCTGGACCTTTTTGAGCAGCCTGCGGGACACGGGTGCTTGCACAGCCTGCCGGGGCAGGCTGCTGAATAGGCCCGAGGTCTGTTCCCGCTGCCCTGCGGCAGCGGGCGGGGCCTTGGCACGGCGGCCTGCCGGCCCTCCCATTCCGCATTCCGCAATCCGCATTCCGCAATGGAGGGCGCCGCCTTGCATCTGAACCTTTTTGAGCAGCCTGCGGAAAAGAGAGTTTTTCGGCATTTAGGGCGGGAGGGCGACGTGGGGCGTCACTCCGGCAAGGCCTCCCCGGAATCCCCCCCCACGGGCACGCCGGCGGCGGGGGACGCGAGCGGCGTGGCGGCCGCCACGCCCGCGGCAGCGGGGGCTTCCTCCGGCGGGGCCGGAACGGCGGGCTCACCCGGGGGGGCGGGCGCGGCGGGCTGCACCGGCGGGCCCACCACGCGCGCCATGAGGTCCAGCAGCACCCCCTCCCGCAACCCCTCGTCGCTCACCTTCAGCTCGGAGAAGCCCAGGGTCTCCATGGCCTGGAGCACGACGGCGGCGCCGGCCACGATCACATCCGCCCGGCCGGGCTCCAGCCCGGGCACGCGCCGGCGGCTCTCCAGGGTCATCCGCGCCAGCCAGCGGTACAGCTCGGTGAGACGGCGCCGGTAGAGGCGGTAGCCGTTCACGCGGCGGGCGTCGTATTCGCGCAGCCCCATGTCGATGGCGGCCAGGGTGGTCACGGTGCCCGCGGTGCCGGCGCACAGGCGCCCGCGCACATCGCCGATCCGTTCCCGCAGATCGTCCATCCGCTCGGCGATGGCCCCCTCGAGCTTGACCAGCTCCCACGAGCGGGGCGGATTGCTCTTGAGGTACCGCTCCGCGAGCGCCACCACCCCCAGGCCCACGCTCAGCGCACGCTCCGGCGCCCCCCCCACCGCCAGGACGATCTCGGTGCTCCCGCCGCCCACGTCCAGCACCAGGAGCCGTTCGTGGCGGAGGCCCAGGCCGTGAAGCACCCCCTGCAGCATGAGGGCCGCCTCCCGCTCGCCGGAGAGGAACTCGAACTCCAGACCCGCGGCCCGCTCCAGGGCCTCCCGAAGCTCGGCGCCGTTGCGGGCATCGCGCGCCGCCGCCGTGGCCACGGCGAAGATGCCCTCGGCCCCGTGGGCGCGCGCCACCTCCGCATAGCGCGCCGCCGCTTCGACGGTGCGCCGGATCGGCTCGCGCCCCAGGGTTCGGGACGCCCGGAACCCTTCCCCCAGGCGCGTGATGGCCTGGTCCTCGAAGAGCGGCCGGAAGCGGCCCGGCCCCTCGGCCTCGGCCACCAGCACGCGCACCGTGTTCGTCCCGACGTCGATGGCCGCCAGCACCGGCATGGGCGCTCCGTTCTAGCAGGCTGCTGAAAAAGGCCCATCTGCGGCGTTGGCGCGCTCGCGCGCTCGCTGCGGCGTACCCGGAGTACGCCTCACTCGGCGCGTCGCGCGCCGCCTTGCACCTGGACCTTTTTGAGCAGCCTGGGGAAAAGCGCGTCTTTCAGCATCCTGCTTGGTTCCCGGTTCCCGGTTCACGGCCTCGGACCCGCGGTCGCCGCGGGGGGTGCAAGGGGCTGACACCCCAACCGGGAACTGGGAACCGCGCTTACCAGCCCGCCTTAGTCGGCGGGCTGGTAAGCGCGGGCGGCCAGCCGGCGCACCACCTCCGGGTCCGCGGTGGCGAAGATGGTCTTCTCCTGGGTGATGGTGACGAGGCCCGGCTTGGCCCCCTTGGGCTTGCGCACGTGCTTGCGCAGCGTGTAGTGCACCGGCACCTTCCGCTGGCCGCGGGCCTGGCTGTAGTACGCCGCCAGCTGGGCCGCCGCCGCGAGCGTGCGGCGCGGCACCTCCGCCCGCCCCTCCCGCCGGACCACTACGTGGGAGCCGCCGTACCCCTCCACGTGCAGCCACAGGTCGTCCGGGCGCGCGATGTGGAGGGTCAGCTCGTCGTTGGCCGCGTTGTTCCGGCCCACCAGGATCGCCAGCCCGTCCTCCGAGACGAACCGGCGCGCCACCCGCGACTCGGCGTCCGCCCGGCGGGGCCGGGGGCCACCGGACCGGGCGCGCCGGGCCGGGGACCCGGGACCCAGGACCATGGACTCAGGACTTGGAATTCCCGGGAGGCGCCGCATCGCGGCGCAGAGTTCGCGCAGCGCCTCGGCGGTCGTCGCATCCGCCAGAGCCTTCTCCCATTCATCGATCTGGTCCAGCTCGCGCCGCGAGGCGGCCAGGCGCCGCGCCGTGAGGGCCTCGCCCCGCGCCCCGCGGCGGGCCAGCTTGAAGTACCGCTCCGCGTTCGCCGCGGCGGAGAGGGCCGGGTCCAGCGGGATGGCGCGGGTGGCGCCGGGCGGCCCGTAGGGGTCCGGCAGGCGGGCCTCGGCCGCGCCCCGCGGCACCGCCCGCTGTTGGGCCACCAAAATCTCGCCCATCTGCCGGTGAACGGCGGCTTGCCGGTGCGCGGCCAGCTCCGCCTCCAGCTTCTCCATCCGCCGCGCGGTGCGCTCCCGGGCCTGCCGGAGCGCGCGCCCCGCCCGGGCCCGGGCCTCGCGATCCTCTGCCGCGCTGCGCCGGGCCGCGAAGAACGCGTGGGCGGCGGCCCCGGGCGTGGGGTAGGCCCGCTGCCGGTCCCCGGGCACGTGGGAGAGGACGGTGGCCGCCAGGGCCTGGGGCGTTCCATCGGGGCCCAGGACGATGCGCGGCGCGAAACGCTCCGCGCGCGCCGCCTCGGCCACTTCGGCGAAGGCCGCCCACAGCGCCCCCAGCTCCGCGCCGGATGCGCCCGCCCGCCCCGCGCGGGCGAGGACCTCCTTCACCATGAGGGGGCCGAGGAAGGGGAACGCGCGGGCCAGGGCCGCCTCCACGCCGGACCCGCCGTCCAGGAATGGACGCATGCGGGCCGCGAACGCCTCGCCGCCGCCGACCTGCCAGGACCCTTCATCGGCCCGCGGCGGGACGAAGGGCGCGCCGGGGCGCCACGCGCCCGGCCGCGCCGCCGCCGCGACGAGCCCCTCGTCTGCGTCCACGAGCACGGCGTTCCGCCGGGCCGGCCAGAGGAACCCCCACAGGACCAAACGGCGCGCCGTCCGCCCGCGGCGCCAGTCCACCTCGATGCCCACCGCCCGTTCCATGCCGGGGCGCACCAGGGCGGTGATCCGGCCGCCCCGCAGGGCGGCGGCGACGGCGCCGGCGAAGTGCGATTCGCCCCCGCGGATCGGTTCCGGGCTCAGGTACCAGCGCGGGCCCCAGGCCTCCCACCCCAGGCAGAGGCAGGCCCGGCCGGCCGGGCCCCGGGCCTCCAGGGCAAGGCCCTCGGGCCCATCGGCCGCCACGGCGGCCACCCGGGCGCCCTCCAGGGCCTCCCTGGCCTCGGCCAAGGCCGCAGAAAGAAAGACCGCGTCCATGGGCGCACTGTACATGACCCCCCCATGGCTGTAAAGTTGAAACCCGCCGCCGCCCCGCTGCCTCTACAACCCGTTGACAACGTGTGGATATTTCGGTACTTTTCTCGTTCAAGCTCCGCCGTTCCTGCCGGGGCCTCCCGGCGTCGGCGCCTGCCCATTCGCGGAGAAAGCCAGACAGCCGGATGCTGAGGAGCATGACGGGGTACGGCCGCGGGGAATCCACCGGGGCCGGCCGCTCGTTCACCGTTGAAGCCCAGTCCCTGAACCACCGCTATTTGGAGGTGCGGGCGCGCCTGCCCCGGCGCCTCACCGGCCTGGAACTCCGGACGCAGCAGGAGGTGCAACGCCGCTTCGCCCGGGGCCACTTCGACATCACGGTCTCCGAGCGCCTCACCGGCCAACGGCCGCGGACCCTGCGGGTGGACGAGGGCCTGGCCGCCGCCTACATGGAGGCGCTGCGCAAGCTCCAATCCATCGGCGGCCTGCAGGGAGAGCTCACGCTGGACCACCTGGCGGCGCAGCGGGACCTCCTGATCCACGACGAGGAGGAAGAGTCTCTCGAGACGGCCTGGGCGGACCTGCGGCCCGCCCTCCTCGCCGCCCTGGATGCCATGGAGGCCATGCGGGCCCGCGAGGGGCAGGCCCTGGAGCGCGAGATCGTGGGCCGTCTGGGGGCCGTGGACGCCCTCCTGGGCCAGGTGCAGGAACGCGTGCCGCGCGTGGCCCGCGCCCAGAAGGAACGCCTGCAGGCGCGCGTGGCCGAATTGCTGGACGGCCGCCCGCTGGAACCCGGCCGCCTGGAACAGGAGGCCGCCCTCCTGGCCGACCGCGCCGACGTGCGCGAGGAGTGCGTGCGCCTGGGGAGCCACCTGGCCCAGTTCCGCGCCCTGCTGGGCGAAGGGGGGAGCCAGGGGCGGCGCTTCGATTTCCTGCTGCAGGAGATGAACCGCGAGGCCAACACCATCGGGTCCAAGTCCGCCGACGCCGAGATCAGCCACCTGGTGGTGGCCATGAAGGCCGAGCTGGAGAAGATCCGGGAGCAGGTCCAGAACGTGGAGTAGCGCCCGCGGGCCGGGGGCGGCGGGTGGGGAGGCCACCCTGTGGCGCCCGGCGCCCCAGGGGCCATGGAGGTTCCGGCGGTGTCGGGGGAGCTCCTCCACATCGGCTTCGGGAACATGGTGGTCCGCCGGCGCGTGGTGGCCGTCCTGAACCCGACCTCGGCCGAGGGAAAGGCCTACATGCCCCTTCCCCTGCGCCGGCTGAAGGACGAGGCGAAGGAGCACCGCCGCCTGGTGGATGCGACGTGCGGCCGCCGCGTCCGGGCCATCATCCTGACCGACAGCGATCACGTGATCCTGTCGGCCATCCAGGCGCGCACCATCACCCTGCGGCTCGAGGGGCGGGACGGCGAAGCCCCCCAGCCGGAGATCGGCTGAGCCGGGGATGAGCAGAGCGCGGGGGCCGGAACGGCTGCTCATCGTCGTCTCCGCCCCCTCGGGCGCCGGGAAGACCTCCCTCTGCGAGCGCGTGGCGGCGCTGCTGCCGGCCCTGGTGCACTCGGTCTCGTACACCACGCGGCGCCCGCGGCCCGACGAGGTGCACGGCCGCGATTACTTCTTCGTGGACGAGGCCACCTTCCGGCGCATGACGGAGCAGGACGCCTTCGCCGAGTGGGCCCAGGTCCACGGGAACCTGTACGGCACGTCCAAGGCCGCCCTGGAGCAGCACTTCCAGAACGGCCTGGACGTGATCCTGGATATCGACACGCAGGGGGCCGCCATCCTGCGCCGGAAGTACCCGCGAGGGGTGTTCGTCTTCGTCGTGCCCCCCACGTGGGACCAGTTGGAGGCGCGGCTCCGGCGGCGCCGCACCGACGACGAGGCGGAGATCCAGCGCCGGCTGCGCAAGGCCCGGGGAGAGGTGAAGCACTTCGGGGAATACGAGTACGTCGTCCTGAACGACGAGTTCGAGCGGGCCGTCCTGGACCTCACGGCCATCATCCTGGCCGAGCGGTGCAAGAGCAGCAGGGCGGATCTTTCGTTCCTGCAGGGCTCACCGCTTTAAGGGAGGCTGCTGAAAAAGGCCCATCTGCGGCGTTGGCGCGCTCGCGCGCTCGCTGCGGCGTACGCGGAGTACGCCTCACTCGGCGCGTCGCGCGCCGCCTTGCACCTGGGCCCTTTTGAGCGGCCTCCTCGGAGCGGCGTATCCGGGGGTTAGCCGAGGGGCGCGAGAGCGCCGGGAGAAGGAGTCAAACCGATGCCGTTGCAGAATCTAGAAGACCTCCTGGCCCACGTGGACAGCAAGTACCGCCTGGTGATCATCGCGGCCAAGCGGGCCAAGCAGCTCAACCGGGGCGCGGCGCCGCTGCTCTCCACGCGGAGCTTCAAGCCCATCTACGTCGCCCTGGACGAGATGGCCAGCGGCAAGCTCCAGTTCGAGACCGAGGGGGCCCAGGCCGAGCTGGCCCGCGAGCAGGAGGAGGCCGCCAAGCCCACCTGGTTCCGCAGCATGGTCGCCGAGGAGGCGGAGCTGGCCGAGGAGGAGGTCGTGGAGGAGGTCGCCGAGGCCGAAGAGGTCGAGGCGGAGGCGCCGCCCGAGGAACTGGCGGGCGAGCCCGGCGAGATCCTTCCGGAGGAGGACCTGGGCGAGGGCGAGATCGAGGAGGTGGCCGAAGAGGCGGCCCCCGAGGAGGAGGCGGCCCCCGAGGAGGAGTAGCCGCACCGGCGGCGCCAGGCGGCCGTGGGGGCGGGATCCGTGGCCGGGCCGGGAAGCGCTGCGGGCGCCGGCGGGCCGGCGGGGGCCCCGGCGGTGACGGGCGCCGTGCTGGCCGGGGGCCTCTCCATCCGTATGGGCACCAACAAGGCCCTCCTGGAGGTGGGCGGCGTCCGCCTGATCGACGGGGCCCTGGCCACCCTGCGCGCCGTCTTCCCCGAGCTCCTGGTGATCGCCAACGACCCCGCGCCGTACGCCGGGCTGGGCCTACCGATCCTACCGGATCTGATCCCGGGCAAGGGCTCCCTGGGGGGGATCTACACCGCCGTCAGCGCGGCGGGCCACCCGCACACCTTCTGCCTGGCGTGCGACATGCCCTTCGCCAATCCGGCCCTCATCCGGTACCTCGCCGGGCTGGCCGAGGGGCACGACGTCGTGGTGCCGCGCACCGCCGACGGGGTGCAGCCCCTCCACGCCGTGTACGGGAAGGGCTGCCTGGAGGCGATGCGCCGCCAGATCGAGACGGACCGCCTGAAGATCGACCGGCTGTACGGGGCGGTGCGCGTCCGCTACGTGGACGAGGCCGAGATGCGCCCCTACGATCCCGAGCTGCTCTCATTCTGGAACCTGAATACCCGCGAGGAGTTGGCCTTGGCCCGCGCCCGCCGGACCCAGGGGCCCTAGCAGGCTGCTGAAAAGGACCCATCTGCGGCGTTGGCGCGCTCGGGCGCTCGCTGCGGCGTACCCGGAGTACGCCTCACTCGGCCCTTCGCGCGCCGCCTTGCATCTGGGCCCTTTTGAGCAGCCTGCGGAAGAGCGAGCTATTCAGCAACCTGGCAGGACGCCTACCGCGCGCCCCTCTCGTTGGCGCCGAGGACCCCGTGGCCCAGCCCAGCCTCTGCGTGGTGCACCTCTCGGACCTCCACTTCCTGGAAGACCCCTCGGCGGCCCAGCACGGCGTGCGGACGGCCGACCTCTTCGAGCGGGCCATCCCCCAGGTGAACGCCGTGGGGCCGGACCTGATCGTGGTGGGCGGCGACCTGACCAGCGACGAGAAGCCCGCGTCCTACCGCCGGGCCCGGGCCGACTTCGCGCGCCTGCGCGCGCCCGTGCACGTCATCATGGGGAACCACGACGACCGGGCCGTCTACCGGTCGGTCTTCCACCCGGAGGGCCGGCCCAGCTCCGATCCGATCTACGGGGCCTTCGATCGCGGCCCCTGGCGCTTCGTGTTGCTGGACTCTCACGTGCCGGGCGCGGTGGAGGGGCGGATGGACGCCCCCCAGCTCGCCTGGCTGGAGGCGGACCTGGCGGCCCACCCGGGCCGGCCCACGTTCGCCTTCGTGCACCATCCCCCGCTCCCCATCGGGGTGAGGTGGCTGGACAGCCTGGGGTTCCTCAACGGCCAGGACCTGGTGCGGGTCGCGGAGCGGCACCCGCAGGTGCGGGCGGTGTTCTTCGGCCACGTGCACCAGCCGCGCATCTGGCGGTACCGCGGGATCGTCTTCGCCAGCGTCCCCGCCCTGGCCTTCCAGTTCTCGCCGACGGAGCAGGACACCTCGGGCCGGCACATCACGCTGGATCCGCCGGGGTTCCGCGTGATCCGCTCCCTGCAGGGGGACGGCTTCGAGACGGCGCTCCACTACCTGGATGGCCGCATCGTCCCCGATCCCCCCTCGTCCGAGCTTCCAGAGTATGGTCTTTAGCCAACCGCAAATTATTGATTGCGGATTTGTGATTGAGGATTGGGTGTCCCCCCATCGGCTGGACCCACAATCCGCAATCCGCAATCCGCAATCCGAAATGGCGTAGCCGTGGAGGGCAGATCGATCGGCGCGTCCCGCGTCGTCATCAGCCAGGTGATGGGGCCCACCGAGGCCAACGTGCACGGCAACGTGCACGGCGGCGTCATCATGAAGCTCGTGGATGAAGCCGGCGCCGTGGCCGCGCTCCGTCACTGCCGGTCCCGCCTCGTGACCGTCTCCATCGACAGCCTGAGCTTCCTGCACCCCGTGCGCATCGGAAACCTGCTCACCCTGCACGCCGAGGTGACCCACGCGGGCCGGACCTCGGTGGAGACCGAGGTGCGCGTGGAGGCGGAGAACATGCTGAGCGGGCAGGTCACCCAGGTGGCCTCCGCCTACGTGGTGTACGTGGCGCTGGACGAAGGGGGCCGGCCCGCGCCGGTGCCCCCCCTCCTGGCCGAGACCGACGAGGACAGGCGCCGCATGGAGCAGGCCCGGCTGCGCCGGGAGGCGCGGCTGGCGGCGGCGCGCGCCCGCGGCGAACTGTAGCAGGCTGCTGAAAACGGCCCATCTGCGGCGTTGACCCGCTCGCGCGCTCCCTGCGGCGTACCCGGCGTACGCCTCAGTCGGCGCTTCGCGTGCCGCCTTGCACCTGGGCCGTTTTGAGCAGCCTGCCTGAAGCAGAAAGGGATGGGATGAGTATTCTGACGCGCGACGAGATACTGAAGGAGATCGAGGCGGGGCGCATCGTCATCGAGCCCTTCGACCCCGCCATGATCGGGCCCGCCTCGGTGGACCTGCGCCTGGGCCGCGAGTTCCGCGTGTTCCG
>DASPOZ010000149.1:0-2057 GCA_035625755.1 Candidatus Sulfotelmatobacter sp. | reverse complement strand
GGCTCTTCCAGGCAGAACAGGACCGGCGGCGGCAAGTCGAGGCCGTCCGGGCGATCGCCGAGGAGATCACCCGCGAGTTGGACCTCACCGCCCTCTTGGATCTCATCAGCCGCCGGGCCGCCGAGCTGGTGCGGGCCACCTCGGGGGGCGTGATCCTCTGGGACGAGGCAATGCAGCTCCTGCAGCCTGCGAGCTGGCACGGGCTGGGCGAGTGGATCCGGGAGTTGCGCTGGGCCATGGGCGAAGGGATCCCCGGCCGCGTCGCGCAGCAGCGGAGGGGCATGATCGTCAACGACTACAGGACCTCGCCGTATGCGACCCCCTACGTCCGTGACCGCTCCGATTTTGTTGCGGGCCTGGTCGAGCCCCTCCTCTACCGCGACCGCCTGCTGGGCGTCATCACCGTTCAAACCTCCGTGAGCGGGCAGCGCTTCACCGAGCAGGACCGGCAGACGGTAGCCCTCTTCGCCGCCCAGGCCGCCATCGCCATCGAGAACGCCCGGCTGTTCGAAGAGATGCGGGCGGGACGGGAGCGGCAACAGTCCCTCTCGCGGCGGCTGGTGGACCTGCAAGAGACGGAACGGCGACACATCGCGCACGAATTGCACGACGAGATCGGCCAGCTCCTGACCGGCCTCAAGCTCACCCTGGAGATGACCGGCCGCCGACTCGCGGCAGCGGACAAGGCCGACCTGCGGCGCGCGCAGGCGCTGGTGGACGAGCTCGTGGGCCGGGTGCGCGACCTGTCGCTCGACCTTCGGCCGGCCATGCTGGACGATCTCGGGCTGGTGCCCGCCCTGGTGTGGGCCATGGGACGGTACACCGAGCGGACCGGGGTGCATGTCCGGTTCCACCACGTGGGGCTGGAGCGGCGCTTGCCCCCGGCGGTGGAGACGGCGGCCTACCGCCTGGTGCAGGAGGCGCTCACGAATGTGGCGCGCCATGCCGGCGTCCAGGAGGCGCAGGTGGGTCTCCGGACCACCGGCGACGCGCTGGAGATAGCCATCGAAGACAGGGGGGCGGGCTTCGATCCGGCCGCGGGGCTGGCCGATGGCGCCTCCAGCGGCCTCCCGGGGATGCGGGAGCGGGCGGTGTCGTTGGGGGGGGACCTCACCATCGCCTCGGCCCCGGGCGCCGGCACCCGCGTGACGGCACGATTGCCATTGCGCGTCCCGGGCGGGATGGGGAATGGGCGTGACGACGATCATTCTGGCCGATGATCATCCCGTGGTGCGACAGGGCCTGCGGGCCCTGCTGGAGGCCGAGGAGGACCTCCGGGTGATCGGCGAGGCGAGCGATGGGCTGGAGGCGGTGCGCCTGGTGGAACGCCTGAAGCCCGACGTGCTGGTGACGGACCTGATGATGCCCGGCCTCAGCGGGATGGAGGTCACGCGGCAGGTGCACGACCTGTCGGTTGGGACCCGGAGCGTGGTCCTGTCGATGCACGCCAGCGAGGCCTACGTCCTGGAGGCCTTGAAGTACGGGGCGGCGGCCTACGTCCTGAAAGAGGCCACCGCCACGGAGCTCGTGCATGCGGTGCGGGAAGTCGCCGCCGGACGGCGCTATCTGAGCCCGCCCCTGACCACGGGGGTGCTGGACGCGTACGTCCAGAAGGTCCGGGACGCCGCGGGGGACCCCCACGACAGCCTTACGACGCGGGAGCGGGAGGTGCTCCACCTGGCCGCGGAGGGGCACACCAGCGCCGAAATCGCCCGGCGCCTGTTCCTGAGCCCTCGCACCGTTGAGACGCACCGGGCAGCGATGATGCGCAAGCTCGGCCTGCGCACCCAAACGGACCTCGTCCGGTACGCCATACGACGCGGGATCCTGCCCCCCGACCCCTGACCGCCCGGCCGGGCCGGAGCCTCCGGCGGCCACGGCTGCCCCACGGCCATATCCTTCGTACGCACCCGGCGGGCGATCCGGGTTAGATGATACTAAGTATTTAATTCTAAAACTCCAAACGACACCCCCCGCCCCCGGTTCCGCATCTTTCTTCCCCCTCCGGCGCCCGCCGGCCCACATGCCTCGGGGATCCCCACGGAGTCGCGTAGGTG
>DASPOZ010000148.1:0-2385 GCA_035625755.1 Candidatus Sulfotelmatobacter sp. | reverse complement strand
TCCAACGGTCAGGCCGGGTTCCCGCGGAATGGTTGGGCGCCGGAACAGCGGAACCGCGGGGCAGCGGAACGCCGGAACAGCGGAACGCCATGATTGCAGACGTGCTGACCCGCGAGCAGATCCTCGAGGGCCTGGAGGGGCGGGAGGTCGGGCGCGTCCTGCACGTGCACGACGAGGTGACGTCGACGAACGACCTGGCCATGGCCCTGGCCGACGCCGGCGCCCCCCACGGGACCGCCGTGGTGGCCGAGCGGCAGACGCAGGGGCGCGGCCGTCTCGGGCGGACCTGGGTCTCTCCGGCGGGCCTGGGGCTGTGGGTTTCCGTGGTGCTGCGGCCGGAGGTCCCGGCGGCCCAGGCCCCGGCCATCACGCTGGCGGCTGGGCTGGCCGCGGCCGAGGCCATCGAGGAGGAGGCGGGCCGCGCCGCGGCGGAGGCCGGGCAGGCCGCGGCGGGGATCGTCGCCACATTGAAGTGGCCCAACGACGTGCTCCTGGAGGGCCGCAAGGTGGCCGGCATCCTCACGGAGCTCCGCACCGTGGACCAGGCGGTGGCGCATTTGGTGGTGGGCATCGGGATCAACGTCCACCAGGGGCGATCGGAATTTTCCCCCGAATTGGCCGCCACGGCCATTTCGATCCGCCAGGCCGCGGGCCGGGCCGTCTCCCGCGTGCGGTTGCTCCAGCGGCTGTTCGCGCGGCTGGAGGCCTGGTCCCAGCGCTTCGTGGGGGAGGGGCCCGGCGCCGTGGTGGCCGCCGCGGGGGCGCGGATGCCCATGCTGGGGCGGCGGGTGGTGGCCGTGGCGGGCGCGGAGCGGTGGGAGGGGACGGCCGCCCGCCTGGACGGTGACGGGGCGCTGGTGATCGCCCTGGCGGGAGGGGGCACCCGGCGCGTGCTCGCGGCCGAGGTCACCCTCGCCGGAGATGACCGATGATCCATAGGCGTGTGGCAGACGGTGCAGGCGCTCGGCGCGCCTCATGGCGTGTTCATGATGCCGGGCGGCGCCCCCGGCGCGTTCAGCGCCAGGCGGATCTCGCCATGGGTCACCTGTCATCGGGGGGTGGATGGTGGGCGGCGCATTGCTGTTAGCGATCGATGTCGGGAACACCAACACGGTGCTGGGCGTCTTCGCGGGGAAGGAGCTGAAGGCGCACTGGCGGCTCACCACCCACCGGGGTGGGACGGCCGACGAGTTCGGCATCCTCCTGCGGGCCCTGTTCGAGGCGTCCGGCATCCCCCTGAAGGACGTCGGGGCCGTGATCGTGGCCTCCGTGGTGCCGCCGCTGGACGGGGCGCTGGAGGCCCTGTGCCGCCAGGCGTTCGGCCGCCCGCCCCTGTGGGTAGGCCCCGGCATCAAGACGGGACTGCCCGTGCTCTACGACACCCCGGGCGACGTGGGGGCGGACCGGATCGTGAACGCCGTGGCCGCCTTCGAGCAGCACGGTGGCCCGTGCATCGTCGTAGACTTCGGCACGGCCACGACGCTGGACGCCATCTCGGCCAAAGGGGAGTACCTGGGCGGGGCCATCGCGCCCGGCATCGGGATCTCAGCGGAGGCGCTGTTCCAGCGGGCCGCCAAGCTTCCCCGGGTGGACGTGGCGAAACCCAAGGCCGTCATCGGCCGGAACACGGTGAGCAGCATCCAGTCGGGCCTCTTCTACGGCTATCTGGGCCTGGTGGGGGAGATCGTCCGCCGGATGAAACTGGAGTTGGGCGGGAAGGCGGCGGTGGTGGCCACCGGAGGCCTCTCCCATCTCATCCTGGCCGAGGCGGAGTTCGTGGACCGGGTGGACCCGCTGCTCACGCTCACCGGCCTCCGCATCCTGTACGACCGCAACACCCCCCGCTGATCGGCCCGCCAGCGCCTCCCGCAGGCGCTCGGACAGGACAATTACGCCGCGTACGTCCCCTCTTCGGCGGTTTTCCCGACGTGTCCCTGCCGAAAACTCCATCCGGGCTGTAATTCCTTGTACTTTGGCCAACCCTCGGGCATACTCCGGCGGCGTCTCACCGCGCTCAACTGACCCACTCACGGCGGGGCTGCCATGTTCATCCTCAGGATGATCTGTGTGTTCGTGCGCGGGCTCCTGACCGAGCGGGGGCGGCTGGCCCTGGAGAACCTCGCCCTCCGGCAGCAATTGGCCGTCCTCAAGCACGCGAATCGGCGGCCGAAGCTGCGCCCAAGAGACCGGATCTTTTGGGTGTGGCTGTCCCGGCTCTGGAGGGAGTGGCGCTCGGCCCTCATCGTGGTGAGGCCCGACACGGTGATCCGCTGGCACCGGGAGGGGGTAGGGGACGTTGCCAATTACAGCAAGTTACTTGCTCACAGGTCACGTGCCAGCGGGGCTCGTCGGCGTGGCGCGCCTGGATCACCCCGCCGCATTTGC
>DASPOZ010000147.1:0-7115 GCA_035625755.1 Candidatus Sulfotelmatobacter sp. | reverse complement strand
TCAAGGAGACGTGCGATCCGGGCGGCCTGGCCTGGGACGACACCAGCAACAACCGCGCCTATCTGGCCGGCACCATCTCCAGCACCCTCAACGGGGCCAGCATCTATTTCGTGGCCAAGAACCAGTTCCCCAAGATCGCCGAGGTGACGGACCACGACCCGCTCCCCAAGGGGCCGGCCGGCCGGTTCTCCTGGCACATTGTCCAGCATCACTCCGTCATGGGCTACTCGAAGAACCCGACGGCGGCCAAGGAATGGATCCGCTGGCTCATGGACCGCCCCCAGTACGATCGCTGGTTCACGGTGCAGCGCGGATATACCACCGGGCCCACCATCTTCTGGGAGGAGAACAAGCTCTGGGAGGCGGACCGGAAGCTCATCATGTACCGGGACGTGAACAAGTACGGACGCAACCCGGGCTTCCCGGGGCCGCCGAGCCGCGCGGCCGGCGAGGTCCTGGCCAAGTACATCATCGTGGATATGTACGCCCGCGCCATCCAGGGGGCCTCGCCCGACGAGGCCGTGAAGTGGGCCGTGGGCGAGTTGCGCCAGATCTACGGCAAGAAGGCCTGAGCGGCTTCGGGCGGGGCCCGCCTCTCCCCGGGCTCCGCCCCACCCCATGGCCAGCCGCCTGCCGCTCGCCGTCGCCTCCGTTGCCGCCCCCCCGCCGGCCGCCCGCCCCCGGGCCGGCCTGCTGGAACGAGAAGGCATGCTGGCGGGCGTCTTCCTGACGCCAACGGTCCTCATCCTGGGGCTCTTCCTAGCCTATCCCTTCTTCCTGGGCGTCTGGCTCAGCTTCAGCGACAAGAGCGTGGGCCAGGCCGCCACCTTCATCGGCCTCGGGAACTTCACCGCCATCTTCAGCAGCGAGATCTTCCGCCGGACCGTCGGGAACACGTTCGTCTACACGGGCTTCGCCACCGCCTTGAAGCTGGTCCTGGGCACGATCCTGGCCCTGCTCATGAACCGGCACTTCCGGGCCAAGCGCTTCGTCCGGGCCGCCATGCTCCTCCCCTTCATCGTGCCCACGGTGTTGAGCACCCTCGCCTGGTCCTGGATGTTCGACGCCACGTTCAGCGTCTTCAACTGGATGCTCCGGCAGGTCTGGGCCCTGGCCGGCGCGCAGTTCGTCCCCATCCGCTGGCTGGGGGATACGACGCTGGCCATGACCTCCATCATCGTGGTGAACACCTGGCGCGGAGTGCCCTTCTTCGCCATCAGCATCCTGGCCGGCCTGCAGACCATCAACCCCGAGCTGCACGAGGCCGCGGCCATCGACGGGGCCAACGCCTGGCAGCGCTTCTGGCGGGTGACGCTCCCCCTCATCAAGCCGGTGGTGATCGTGGTGCTCCTCTTCTCCATCATCGTCACCTTCGCCGACTTCCAGCTGGTGTACGTCCTCACCCGTGGCGGCCCCGCCAACAGCACCCACCTGTTCGCCACCCTGGCCTATCAGGTGGGGGTGGCGGGGAGCCGCCTGGGCGAGGGGGCCGCCATTTCGCTGTTCATGTTCCCGTTCCTCCTGCTGGTGGTGATCCTCCAGCTCTGGTACATCCGCCAGGAGGAGTAGACGGCTGGGCCCGAAAAACGGGTCCCTGTCCGTTCCCGTTCCCGTACCCGTTCCCGCTCCCGACGGGACACTCGAGACGCAGCACAACCGGCCGGAGCAAGGGATGCTTCCCAGCTCAGACCCCGGGCACGGGAACGGGTACGGGAACGATCCGTCTAGGGTTTTCTGGCTGAAGAGACGAGGATAGCCGCGATGGACGTGCGGTCCCGATCCCGCTGGCGACGCGCGGCGACCTTCTCCATCCCCCTGGGCCTCTTCGCCATCGTCACGCTCTTTCCCTTCTACTGGATGTTCGTCACCTCGATCCGCCCCGACGAAGAGCTGTACAGCGTGGACGTCTCACCCTTCTACACCCTGCACCCCACCCTGGCCCACTTCCAGTTTCTCCTCCGCGAAAGCTTCTTCGGCCACTGGCTGTGGAACACGCTCTTCGTGGCCGTGCTCTCCACCATCATTTCCCTCTTCTGCGGCATCCTGGCCGGGTACGCGCTGGCGCGCCTGCGCTTTCGGGGCGCCGGCACCATGGGCATCGGCATTTTCATCACCTATCTGGTGCCGCCGACCCTCCTCTTCATCCCCCTGGTGGCCGTGGTGGGGGCGTTCGGCCTCCTGGATTCGACCTGGAGCCTGATCCTCACCTACCCCACCTTCCTGATCCCCTTCTGCACCTGGCTGCTGATGGGCTACTTCAAGACCATCCCGCGCGAGATCGAGGAGTGCGCCCGGATCGACGGGGCCTCGCGCATCCAGAGCATGGTCCGCATCGTGCTGCCCAGCGCCATGCCGGGCATCCTCTCCGCCGGCATCTTCGCCTTCACCCTCTCGGCCAATGAGTTCCTCTACGCCCTGGTGTTCCTGTCCTCACCTCAGGAGAAGACCGTGCCGGTGGGGGTGGTCAGCGAGCTGATCCGGGGCGACGTCTTCTTCTGGGGCCCCCTGATGGCCGGCGCCCTCCTGGGCTCGATCCCGGTGGCCCTCATCTATTCCTTTTTCGTCGAATACTACGTGCAGGGCATGACCGGCGCGGTCAAGGGCTGACAGGCTGCTGAAAAGGGCCCAACACCTCTCCCCGCTGCCTCGGCGGCAGCGGGTGGGGCGTTGGCGCGCTCGGGCGCTCGCTGCGGCGTACATCCCAGTACGCCTCGGACCCACCTCCGGTGGGTGCCCCCCCTCGCGCACCGCCTTGCACCTGGGCCCTTTTGAGCAGCCTGCGGGCCGCCGGCTTCCGGCGGGGGGCCCGGCTCGGCCGTGGCAAATCGGCCGCTGTGGAAATGGCCGTTTGACTCGCGGGGCGGGGCGTACTACACTGCAGCCAAGATCGCTGGGCGATCCGGTACGCCGGTGCGGCGCCGTTCGCCGAGGAAGGAGGGTCATGCGCGATCTCACCATCGCCTTCAGCCCCGACGCTGATGACGCCTTCATGTTCTACGCCCTCACCCAGCACAAGCTGGACCCCGGCGACCTGGCCCTCCGCTTTCACCCCACCGACATCGAGACGCTGAACCGCAAGAGCCTGGAGGGCGCCTTCGAGGTGACCGCGGCGTCGTTCCACGCCTACGCCTACATGGCGGGCAGGTACGCCGTCCTGGACGCCGGGGGGAGCTTCGGTGACCGGTACGGGCCGATCCTCGTCTCCCGCGAACAGTTTCCGCGGGACGCCTTCAAGAAGCTCCAGGTGGCCATCCCCGGCACCATGACCACGGCCTTCCTGGCCCTCCGCCTCCTGGAGCCCGATATCGCCTTCACCCTGACGCCCTTCGACCGGATCCTGGACGCCGTGGAGGCGGGCGAGGCCGACGCCGGCCTGATCATTCACGAGGCGCAGCTCACCTACGGCGAGCGGGGCCTCCACAAGCTGCTGGACCTCGGGGAATGGTGGCACGAGGAGACGGGCCTGCCGCTCCCCCTGGGCGGGCTCTTCGTGCGGCGGGACCTGGGGGCGGGATTGGCCGGCCGCCTGGCGGCGCTGGTGCGGTCCAGCATCGAGTACGCCCTGGCCCACGCCGCCGAGGCCGAGGCCCACGCCCTCGCCTACGGCCGGGGCATGGACGGCCCCGTGGCCGGCCGGTTCATTCGCATGTACGTGAACGAGCGCTCCCTGCGCTACGGCCGCGAGGAACGGGCCGCCCTGGAGGCCCTCTTCGTCCGCGCCCACGAGCAGGGCATCCTGCCCCACGCCGTCCCGGTGGAAATCGCCGGCTGACGCCTAGACACGGTTCGTGGTTCGTCGTTCGTCGTTTGTCGTTGACGCGCCCGCCCTCCTGCCCCTCGCCTCGTCGGCTCCTCGCTCCATGAACGACAAACCACAGACGACAAACGCCAAACGGCGTTAGCGATGTTCGCCGCGTACTCGCCCGGCTACTTCGTGGACCTGGGGAACGGGCACCCGTTCCCCATGCGTAAGTACCCGCAGGTCCACGCAACCCTTACGGCGGAGGGCACGCTGCCGCGCGACCGCGTCGTGGAGCCGTGCGAGGCGTCCTGCGATGACCTCCTGCTCGTCCACCATCCCGAGTACCTGGACAGGCTGCTCCACGGCGCCCTGGCGCCGGCCGAACAGCGCCGGCTCGGGTTCCCCTGGTCCCCCGCCCTGGTCCGCCGTTCCCGCCTGGCCGCCCACGGCACGCTCCTGATGGCGCGCCGCGCCTTGGCGGACGGCATCGCGGCCAACCTGGCGGGCGGGTCCCACCACGCCTTCCCGGACCACGGGGAAGGCTACTGCGCCCTGAACGACGTGGCCGTGGCCATTCAGGCCCTGCGCCGCGAGGGGCGGGCCCGCCGCTTCGCCCTCATCGATTGCGACGCCCACCAGGGCAACGGCAACCACGCCATCTTCGCCGGCGACTGCGAGGCCTTCACGTTCTCCATGCACGGCCAGCGCAACTACCCGGAGGCGAAAGTCCCCGGCGATTGGGACATCGGCCTGCCCGACGGCACGCCCGACGCCGCGTACCTGCCGGCCCTGGAGGACGCCCTCCCGCAGGTGCTCGACCGGGCCAGGCCGGACCTGGTCTTCTACATCGCCGGCGCGGACCCGTACGGGGGGGACCGCCTGGGCCGCCTGGCCCTCAGCCTGGAAGGCCTCCGCGGCCGCGACCTCCTGGTCCTCTCGGCCTGCCGCGCCCGGGGGATCCCCGCCGTGATCACCTTCGCCGGCGGCTACGCCCAGGACCTCCGCCACACCGTGGAGGCCCACTGCAACACCATCCGCGCCGCCGCCCATCTGTTCGGCTAGGAGTCCGTCCGAGTAACGCGGCCGGACGCCCCCGGGTCCCGCCCGCAGACCCGAGCACCGAGACCTTCCGATTTGCCGGGGCCCCGCTTGCGGGGGAAGGCCTCAAGGAAAAGACGGGGTTGCGCAGGGCCGAGGACGGAACCCGGGGGCGGCCGGCCCCACACCGCATGGCGTCCGAAGGGTCGTGATGGCGTTACTCGGTCGGACTCCTAGCCCCATTCACCACCCTCATCCCGCGGTTTTCTTCGGGCCACCTCCAGCCGCCCAGGTCACGCGGCGGGCGATGGCCGCAGCGCAGAACCCACGGGTACGTTTGGACGCGAGGCGCGCGAACAACACGGGCCGTGAGGGAGCGCCCGGTGCCGCGAGGCGGCCCGACGCAGGGGGTTTCCGGGCGGCTCCGGGGCGGCGAATGTCTCCGGCGTGGAATGAACGGACGGTCAGATCTCGCTCCCCCGCGCCGGCGGCGGGGGCCGGTCGCCACACTTCGCTGAGGGTGAGCTGAAGCGATCGGCGTGCGGGTGGGGAGGAGAGCGCGAGGGATCGTCGCGCGCGGAGCGCGGTCAGGAGCTGCGCGCGGAGCGGTGCGCCCCCGGTGGGGGCGCCGGCCGACTCACTTGCAGAGGGAGTTCTGGCGCAGGGCGTCGCGGGCCAGGGTGGCCTGGCGGGTGCGGCCGTACTTCGCCACCAGGTCCTTCAAGACGCGGCAGCCGGCGGCATCGTTGGCCTCCAGGTAGGCCCGGCCCTGGTTCAGCATGGCCGAGGGGGCCTTGGGGTTGTCCGGATAGTCGCGGACGAGGGCCTCGAATTCGCGGACGGCCAGCGGGTAGTTCTGCTGCGCGTAGTACGAATTGGCCAGCCAGAACTGGGCGTCCGGCACGCGGCTGTCCTTAGGGAACTGGACGATGAACGCCTGGAAGCCGCGGATCGCCAGGTCGTAACTCTGCTTCGTGTAGTCCGTGAGGGCGGTGGAATAGATCTGGTCGGCGGACATGCCGGTGAAGCGGGCCTCGATGGGCGGCGTGGGCGGCGCGACCGCCTGACCGCCCGGCGCAGGCGGCGCGGCGGGCTGGGAGGGCACGGCCGGCGCCGCCGCGCCGGGCAGCGGCTGCGTCCCGGCCTGGGGCGGCTGGCCGGCGAAGGGCGGCGGGGGCGGCAGCCGGTCCGCCTGGGCCGGCTGGCCCGTCGCTGGCAGGCCGGGGGGCGCCGCCGTCCCGCCCGCCGTGGGCGCCCCCGGGGGGAGCATCGGAGGTCGGACGCCCTGCTGCATCGCCCGCACCTGTCCCTCCACGGCCAGCACGCGCGTGTTCAGCGCGGCCAGGCGCTGGCCGGCCTCGTCCGCCCGCCGGGTGGACTCCTGGAGGATGTGCGCGTTCTCCTCGAGCTTGCCCTGCACCAGGCGCACCTCGTTGCCCAGCTCCTGAATGCGCGCCGCCAGCTCCGCCCGTCCGCGCGGCCCCTCCTCGTCCACCCGGGTCTCCAGCTTGGCGATGCGCTGCTCCATGAACTTCCGGTTGCCCTCGCTGGTCTGGCTCAGGGCCTGCACCTCCCGGCGCAGCGTGCTCAGGTCCCCGCGGACCTGATCCATGTCCGACCCCGTGGCCACGCAGCCGAAGGCGGCCAACGGCACCCCGACCATCACCAGACCCTTCGCCGTCCACCCCTGCTTTCTCACGCCTCTCCTCGCTCTCGCCGACCGGCGCACCGCCCGCGGCAGCCCCCGCCGTAACGTGCCGGGCGCCCAATAGGATGCTGAAAAACTCCCTTTCCCCCAGGCCGCTCAAAAAGGCCCAGGCGCAAGGCGGCGCGCGGATTCCGCATTCCGCAATCCGTCCTTCGACGGGCTCAGGACGTGCTGAGCTTGTCGAAGCACGCATTCCGCAATGGAGCGGCGGGCCTTTTCCAGCAGCCCGCTGAGCGGCGTCACGGGCAGTGCTGGGCCAGCAAATCCTTCGCCTGCACCCCCGCCCGGGCCCGCGCGTACCGCGCGCGCACCTCCTGGAGGACGGCGCAGCCGCCCTTGTCCCCGCTCAGGAGGAGTGATTCGCCGCGGCGCACCTGCGCCGTGGCGGCCCGCGGGCTGTCGGGGTACTTCTGCGCGAAGCTCGCGAAGGCCTGGGCCGCCTGGGCGTACTGGCCCTGGGCGCGGTACGCCTCGGCCAGCCAGAACTGGGCGTCGGGGGCCCGGCCGTCCTGGGGATAGTTCTGGGCGAAGGCGAGGAAGCCGCGCGCGGCCTGGTCGTAGCTCTGCTTCGTGAAGTCCGTGAGGGCCGTGCGGTAGAGGGCGTCCGCCGCCGGCCCAGCGGGCGCG
>DASPOZ010000146.1:0-2579 GCA_035625755.1 Candidatus Sulfotelmatobacter sp. | reverse complement strand
CCCCTGGACAGCCCCTCGGCCCCTTCGCTATAGTGAATTCCCATCCTTCCTCCGATGGCTTTCCGGTGGCGTTCCTGCCCAAATAGGCGTCGAGGGGCCGCGGTCCCGTCATTCCCCGGACCGTCCCTCCGGTCCTTGGGGGGTTAGCTCAGTTGGGAGAGCGCCGCGTTCGCAACGCGGAGGTCGGGGGTTCGAATCCCCTACCCTCCACCACCTTTTGCCGGCCGGTGCGCGCCCGCCCCCGGGCGGGCGCCCCAGCGGGAGGGTTCGCGTGAACCAGGAACCGTCCCTGACTCCGGCCGAACGATCCACCCGGGCCGCCATTGCCCGGGCCTTCCTGCGGGGAGAGATGCGGCGTCTGGCCGAGCGCCTGGCGGGCACCCTGGCCTCGGTGCGGGAGGACGGGATGCGCCTGCATCTCGTGGGTGAGACGCTGGCCGCATTGGAATCCCAGGCCGCCGCCATGCTCCTGGACGTCATCTGGTCGGACATCGGCGCCGGACGGTGGCAGTTCGCGGCCGCCTTCCAGGACCTGGCCATCCTGGACCGCCTCGAGACGGTCCTGAGCCGGGAGGCCCTGGGAGCGATCCGGGCCGGCCTGGCCAGCCTCGGTTACGCCGAGACCCGCCGCCTGTTGGAACGGGACGCCTGCGGCGGCACCCTCGGCGACGCCGGAGACGGAGGGGGCGCGCCGCGCCCGACGGTGCCGCTGGGCACGCGCATCTCCATGGCGCGGCGGCCCGCCCCGCGGCTCATCGAACGCCTCATGACCGACCCCGACCATCGCGTCATCGCCACGCTCCTGCGCAACCCCCGGCTTACGGAACAGGAGGTGGTCGGGCTGGCGGCCTCCCCGCGGTCCGCGGCGCCCGCCCTGGAGGCCATCGCCCGGGATTCCCGCTGGGTGCGCCGATACCGCGTGGCCCTGGCCCTCGTGAACAACCCGCGCACGCCCGTGCGGATCGCCCTGGCCCTCCTCCCCAGGCTGCTGCGGCAGGATCTGGTGGAGGTGGCGGAGGAGGGGCGGGTGCGGCTCGAGGTGCGGGAGAAGGCACGTGCCCTGCTGGAACTGCGGCCCGCCCCCCATCCGGTGGAGCTGACCCTGGACCCGTGACGGGGTACGGCGGCTTCTTCGGCCGGGTGTACGCCCTGGTGGCCAGGATCCCCCGGGGGCGCGTGGCCACCTACGGAGACATCGCCCGGATGCTGGGGGCGCCCCGGGCGGCACGCATCGTGGGTTGGGCCATGCACGGGAACCCCCACGGCGCACGCGTGCCGTGCCACCGGGTGGTGCAGCGGGGAGGATCCTGCAGCCCGAACTTCCGGGTGGGCGACCCCGGGGCCCAGCGTCGCCTCCTGGAGCGCGAGGGGGTGCACTTCCTGTTGGACGGGCGGGTGGACCTCGAGAGCCATCAGTGGCGGCCCCGGCCGGACGCGGCGCGGCGGCGCCACAGGCGGTAAGACCATGGAAGTCTTCCTGACGGAAAACGCGTTCCTCGGCCTCCTGGTCTCCACCATCGAGGTGTACCGGCGGGAGTGCTTCGGTATCCTGCTGGGGCACACCTCCCCGGAGCGGGTCACGGTGGAATACGTGGTGCCGTATCAGACGGCCCGGCGGAAGTTCCAGGAGGTCCACATGGACTGGAAGCGGAGCGACCGCATCGAGGAGGCGGTGCGCACCGTGTCCCGCTGGGAATGCGTGGGGGACTACCACTCGCACCCCATGTACGGGGAGGTACGCGGCACCACCAAGCTCAGCAAGACCGACCGGGGGTCCATCCCCGCCAGCGGCCTTTCCCTGGTGGTGGCCATCAACGACTGCGCCCGGTCCCACCGCTGGTGTTACGTGAGGGGCGAAACCCTTTCGGGCAGCATCAACGGCTACTCCCTCCGGATCGGGGCCTACTACAAGGACGGCGAGGTCATCAACCGGGCCCCCCTGGCCTGCCCCTACGCCATCGGCTTCCGCACGAAGGTCAACGGCAAGGGCGGGCGGAACGGCAAGGCCGCCTGACCGCTGCCGCGCATCTCCCGGCCCCGATCTTCGCAGCTCGAACCTGCCCTCATCCCGCAGGGGCCTCGCCCCCCCGGCTCGCGGCCTCGAGGCGTCCCGCCTCCCCGGCGCCCGGCGCACCCATCCTCTTTTTTGACGGAAGATCGGCAGCGGCTGGAAAGGTGCAGGACCGGGCGCCTGCGCGCGTACGAACGTGTGGCTGGGCGTCGAGGGGGCGCTGGAGACTTACGGAGGTGCGGCAGGGAACAGAGGAGGCAGACACCCGGCGCGGGACGTCGCGGCCTCAGCAGACGTCTTCCCCAGCGGTGCAGAGGCCAGGGCAGGGATCGGCTCGAGGAGAGGCTGACGCGTGCGGGGGGCGTGCGGGGGGGCGCGGGTTCGCTACCGCCCGGCGCGGCGGAGCGCCCACGCAATGTTCTCCGGGGCGGTCTTCCGCGTGCCCTCTTCCACCTCGTGCAGGATCTCGACCACCGCCGCGGAGGCCGGCGTGGGCACGTTACATGCGCTCCCCTGGGCCGCCACGTGGCCGTTCATGAAGTCGATCTCGGTGGGCCGGCCCTTGATC
>DASPOZ010000145.1:0-10310 GCA_035625755.1 Candidatus Sulfotelmatobacter sp. | reverse complement strand
GGCCGGCGCCCAGGTCCACGCCGCGGGCCGGCTCCACCACCGCCCGGGCCGCCGCGCCCACGGCCAGCGGGTGGGCGCGGATCTCGCCCCACGCGATCCGGTCCCGCACTTCCCCTCCGTCCGGGAGAGCCAACGTGTAGGAGAGGCACGGCTCCCCCTCGCGCCCCTGCCCCAGCGGGACGACGACGCTGCCCAGGGGGACCAGGCAGTCCAACTCGAAGACGTCCAGCGCTGCCTGCTCGTGCACCGCGGAGAGCACGCCCAGGTGCGGCATCATGAAGATGCTGTCCACGGCCATCTGGGTGATCCCCAGGGGCTGGAAGGCATCCAGCATCATCAGGAGCGACTGGACCCGCCGCGGCGCGTGGGAGAGGATGCCGCCGCTGCCGATGACCAGGTTCACCTTGAGGAGGTCGATGAGGCTCTGCCCGGTGGCCGCCTGGGCGAAGGCGTCGGAGATGGTGCGGTCCTGCTGGATCCCCCGCAGCCCCACGGCCAGCTGCCGGTGCTGCTCCAGGGCCAGCCGGAGGGCCTCCCGGGCCAGGGCCTGCTCCAGCTGCAGGTCCTCGGGCGTGTCCGGGATGGTGGTGGGCCGGACCATCTTGTTCTTGATGCGGTTCCGCAGCTCGCCCTCGGACACGGGGAAGGGTACCCAGCGAGCCACGGCGGGGAGCCCCGCCTGCACCAGCACGTTGGAGACGCTGTAGCTCATCCCCAGGTTGGCGCTGACGGTCCTGTGGAACACGCCGTCGAACACCGAGAAGACGTCGGTGGTGGCGCCGCCGATGTCCACCCCGATCAGGTTCAGGCCGCGGCGGCGGGCCAGCGCCTCCATGAGCAGGCCCACGGCCGCCGGCGTGGGCATGATGGGCGCCCCGGTCCACGTCATGAGGGTGCGGTAGCCCGGGGCCTGGGCCATCACGTGCTCCAGGAACAGCTCGTGGATCTTGTGCCGGGCCGGCTGGAGGTTCTCCCGCTCCAGGACGGGGCGGATGTTCTCCGTCACCACCAGGCTCACCTTCTCGGCCAGGATCCGTTCGATCTCGGGCCGCGCGTCCCGGTTGCCGGCGAAGATGAGGGGCAGGCGGTACCCGAGGCCCAGGCGCGGCCGGGGATCGGCGGCGGCGATGTACTCGGCCAACTCCACCACGTGGCTCACGGTGCCCCCGTCGGTGCCGCCCGAGAGCAGGATCATGTCGGGGCGGAGGTGCCGGATGCGTTCGATCTTCTCGTGCCCCAGGCGGCCGTCGTTGGACGCCAGGACGTCCGTCACGATGGCGCCGGCCCCCAGGGCGCAGCGCTCGGCGCTCTCCGCCGTCATGGCCTTCACCACGCCGGCCACCATCATCTGCAGGCCGCCGCCCGCGCTGCTGGTGGAGACGTACAGATCCACCCCGCGGCCGTCCCTGGCGGGGGTGAGGATGCGCTCGCCGTCCAGGATGGTCCGGCCGGTCAGTTCCTCCACCTCCTGCACGGCGTTGAGCACGCCCCGGGTCACGTCTTCGAAGGGCGCCTCCACGGTGGTGGGGGCCTCGCCGCGCGCGGTCTGCCGGTACCCGGGGCCCCGGCGCTCGATGAGGATGGCCTTGGTGGTGGTGCTGCCGCAGTCCGTGGCCAGGATGACGTGGAGTCCCGGCGGCATCAGCGGCCCCCCGGGCTGGAGCAGGTGGAGGGCGCCTGCGCCGCGGCGGCGGCCTCGATCCGGGATTGCAGGAGGGCCACGGCCTCGCGGCGCTCCAGGAGGGTGGCCAGGCGCTCGCCTTCCTGCGCCCCGCCGGCCAGGTCCAGCAGCGGCTGCACGGCGTGGAGTGCCTGACTGCCCAGGAAGGACAGGGGGGCCAGGGTCTCGAGGAAGAGGAGGGCCGGCGCCGCCAGGCCGCGGCGCACGATGGCGCCGGCGATCCGGTCGAGGAAGGCCAGGTCGTCGGGGGTGAAGGTCTCGGGGCCCCGATGTACCGCGAAGGCCCAGGCCAGCCCCGCCCGCCAGCGCCGCCAGCGATCAGGGCGCATCAGGGCGGGGCGATCCCGCGGCCCGCGGTGTGGTCCCGATGCGGGCGCGGCGGCTCATGGCTTTGTGGGCTGGGCCGGTGGCGCGGGTTGCCCGGCGGGCGGCGCCGCCGGCGACGGGGCCGTGCCCGGCGCGCCGGCCGCGGCCGGCCCCGGCGGGGCCTTCGGCTCCCCCGCCGGCGCGGACACCGGGGCGGGGGGCTTGGCCGGTTCGTCCGGGATCACGGATCGGCTCGGCCGCTGCCCGGAGAGGACGGCCAGGAACAGCGAGGTGGCCATGAAGCCGATGGCCAGGCCCGAGGTGATCTTCTGCAGCACCGTGGCGGCCCCGCGGGCGCCGAACATGGTCTGGCTCGCGCCGCCGCCGAAGGCCGCCCCGATATCCGATCCCTTGCCGCCCTGGATCAGGACCAGGAGGACCAGAAAGCTCGCGATGAGCACGTGGAGGATGGTGAGGACCACCGTCATCTCATATCCCTTTCGTCAGCACGCCCAACGGCCGGGGGCGCCCTGCACCCCGCCCGCCGGCCCTTGAACATTGAACATCGAACGTTGAACCGTGGACGGGCTCATCCGCGGAAGCGGACGATCTTGCCGAAGCTGCTCGGGTCCAGACTGGCGCCGCCCACCAGGGCCCCATCCACATCGGGCTGGGCCATCAGGTCCCGCACGTTGTCCGGCTTCACGCTGCCGCCATAAAGGATCCGGGTGGCCGCGGCGGCGGCCGGGCTCCAGAGGCCTTCCACCAGTTTCCGGATGAAGGCATGGGCCTCCTGGGCCTGGGCCGGCGTGGCGGTGCGCCCCGTGCCGATGGCCCACACCGGCTCGTAGGCCACCACGATCCCGCTGTCTCCCGAGAGGCCGCGCAGGCCCCCCTTCACCTGCGCATCCAGGACATCGAAGGTGGTACCGGCCTCCCGTTCCCGCAGCGATTCCCCCACGCACACGATGGGCCGCAGCCCGGCGGCGACGGCGGCGCGGGCCTTCCGCTGCACGATCTCGTCCGTCTCCCCGAAGTGCTGGCGCCGCTCCGAATGGCCCACGATCACGTAGCCGCAGCCCATCTCCACCAGCATGGGGGCCGAGACCTCGCCGGTGAAGGCCCCCTCCTTCTCCCAGTGGAGGTTCTGGGCCCCCAGGCCGATGGCGGACCCGGCCAGGGCGCGGGCCGCCGCCGCCAGGCCCGTGAAGGGCGGACATACCACCACCTCCAGGTCCCGCCCGCCGGCCACGAAGGGCTTGAGGCCCTCCACCAGGGCCGCCGCCTCGGCCGCGGTCTTGTGCATCTTCCAATTGCCCACCATCAGCACAACGCGCATCGCAACTCCAGGACTGAGGACGGAGGCATGAGGACTGAGTGTGTGCCGCGCGCCCCCCGCTCAGTCCTTCCGATCGGTGAGGGCCGCCACGCCGGGGAGTTCCCGGCCCTCCAGGAACTCCAGGGAGGCACCGCCCCCCGTGGAGATGTGGGTGATCTTGTCCGCCACGCCGGCCATGGCCACGGCCGCCGCCGAGTCGCCCCCGCCCACGATGGAGGTGGCGCCCGAGGCCGCGATGGCCCGCGCCACCGCCAGCGTGCCCTCCCGGAACGCCGGCTGCTCGAAGACCCCCATGGGCCCGTTCCACACCACCGTCTTGGCGCGGGCGAGGATCTTGGCGAAGGCCTCGCGGGTCCTGGGGCCGATGTCCAGCCCCATCCAGCCCTCGGGCAGATCGGGCGTGTCCACCACCTTGGTGGCCGCCCCCGCCTCCACCGCCTCGGCGATCACGTGATCGATGGGCAGGAGGAAGGTGAGGCCGCGGGCGGCGGCCGCGTGCAGGACGTCGCGGGCGGTGCCCAGGCGGTCCGCCTCCAGCAGGGAGCGGCCCACGCCGAACCCCTGCGCCTTCAGGAAGGTGTAGGCCATCCCGCCGCCCACCAGCACGGCATCCACCTTGGGCAGGAGGTGGCGCAGCATGGCGATCTTGTCCGACACCTTGGCGCCGCCCAGCACCGCCACGAAGGGGCGCGCCGGCTGGGCCAGGGCCGTTCCCAGGTATTCCAGTTCCCGCTCCATCAGCAGGCCCGCCGCGGCCGGCGTGAGGAACCGGGTCACCCCCACCGTGGAGGCGTGGGCCCGGTGCGCCGTGCCGAAGGCGTCGTTCACGTAGCAGTCGGCCAGGTCCGCCAGGGCCCGCGAGAACTTCTCGTCGTTGGCTTCGTCCCCGTCGTGGAAGCGGCAGTTCTCCAGCAGCAGGAGGTCCCCGTCCTTGAGGGCCGCCACCTGCGCCTTCACCGCCTCGCCCACGCAGTCGGGGGCCAGCGGCACGGGGCGCCCCAGCAGCTCGCCCAGGCGCGCCGCCACGGGCGCCAGGCTCATCTCGGGCACGGGCTTGCCCTTGGGCCGCCCCAGGTGGGAGAGCAGGATGACCCGCGCGCCCTTCTCCAGGGCCAGCCGGATGGTGGGCAGCGAGGCCAGGATGCGCGTGTCGTCGGTGACACGCCCCGCCTTCAGGGGCACGTTGAAGTCCACGCGCAGCAACAGGCGCTTCCCGCGCAGCGCCAAATCCCTGACCGACAACTTCTTCACCTACGCTCCCTTGACCCGCGACGCGGCAGCGCGCCGGGCAGGCTGCTCAAAAAGGCCCAGATGCAAGGCGGCGTGCGATGCGCCGAGTGAGGCGTACTCCGGGTACGCCGCAGCGAGCGCGCGAGCGCGCCAACGCCGCCGATGGGCCTTTTTCAGCAGCCCGCTACAAGCCCTTGCCCGCGATGAACTTGATCAAATCCCGCACGCGGCAGGAATAGCCCCACTCGTTGTCGTACCAGGCGAGGACCTTCACCATCGTGCCGTCGATCACGCTGGTGGAGGGTGCGTCCACGATGGACGAGAGGGGGTTCCCGTTGAAGTCCACCGAGACCAGGGGCTCATCGCACACGCCCAGGATGCCCTTCAGTTCCCCCTCCGCGGCCTTGCGGAGCGCGTTGTTCACCTCCTCGGCCGTGACCACCTTCTCCGTCTCGGCCACCAGGTCCACCAGCGAGACGTTGGGGGTGGGCACCCGGATGGCGATGCCGTGCATTTTCCCCTTGAGCTGGGGCAGCACCAGGCCCACCGCCTTGGCCGCCCCGGTGCTGGTGGGTATCTGGGCCAGGGCGGCCGCGCGGGCGCGGCGGAGGTCCTTGTGGGGCAGGTCCAGGATCTGCTGGTCGTTGGTGTAGGCGTGGACGGTGGTCATGAAGGCGTGCTTGATCCCGAACTGGTTCAGCACCACCTTGGCCACGGGGGCCAGGCAGTTGGTGGTGCAGGAGGCGTTGGAGAGGACCTGGTGCTTGGCGGGGTCGTACGCCTTCTCGTTCACGCCCAGGACGATGGTGATGTCCTCCCCCGTGGCCGGGGCGGAGATGATCACCTTCTTGGCGCCCGCCTCCAGGTGCTTGGCCGCCTTCTCCCGCGCGGTGAACAGGCCGGTGGACTCCACCACCACCTGCACGCCCAGGTCCTTCCAGGGGAGCTGCGCGGGGTCCCGCTGGGCGAGCACCCTGAGGGGCTTCCCATCCACGGCCAGGGCGTCTTCGCGGACCTCCACCTTCCCCGGGAAGGCGCCGTGCACGGAGTCGTGCTTCAGGAGGTGGCCGAGCGTCTTGGCGTCGGTGATGTCGTTCACGGCGACGATCTCGATGGCCTGATCGCCGTAGCATGCCCGGAGGAAGTTGCGGCCGATCCGCCCGAACCCGTTGATCCCAACCTTGATCGCCATGCGCGTCTCCTTGCGACCCCCGAAGGGCTAAGACAAAGACGGCCCCGGCGAAAGCACGGGGCCTCGACCGCAGGTTAACCGAGTTTGCACTTTAGAGGAATTGTCCCACAAAGTCAAATGCTTACCGTGGCTCAGACCCCCTTCTGGCCGCTCCCCGCCCGTGTTCCCCCGCGGCTCACTTCGCGGCCGGGACCCGGTGCCGATGCCTAGCCGGCTCCTGAAAAATCTTGCCCAGGCTGCTCAAAAAGGTCCAGATGCAAGGCGGCCCGCGAATTCCGCAATCCGCATTCCGCAATGCGAAGGTGGGCCCTTTTCAGCAGCCTGCTAGGCATCCCCGGTCGAAATCTCGTCCGGGAGCTCGTTCCGGTCTTCCGGCCGGCCCGGGAAGTAGGCCTTCAGGTGCTGCCCGATGGCAACGACGCCGTGGCAGATTCCCTCGCAGAAGCGCCCACGGCGAAAGTCGCCGGCCATGGCATCCCGGATTTCCCCCCAGAATCCAGGGGGGACAGCGGCGTGGATCCCCTCGTCCCCCACGACGGCGAACTTCCGGTCCTTCGTGGCCAGGTAGATCAGCGCTCCGTGCCGCTGCTGCGTCCGGTGCATGCCGAGGCTCGCGAACACCTCGCGGGCGCGGGCCGTGGCGTCTCCGGGGCAGTGTCCCTCCACGTGCACCCGGATCCGACCCGACGTCTCGTGCTCCGCGTGCTGGATGGCCGCCACGATCCGGTGCTCCTCGGCCCGCGTGAAGAAGCGGTGCGGATGCCTGGCCGGCCGCAGCCTCCGCGCCGCGTGCCGCAGCCTCTGGATAGCGTGCCGCATCACCATGCGTTCACCAGCCCCCGCTGGCGCCGCCGCCGCCGAAATCGCCGCCGCCGCCGCTGAATCCGCTATCGCCCCCGCCGCCGCTCCACCCGCCGCCGCCGCTGCCGAACCAGAACCCCGTGCCCGCGCCAGCGGCCGCCCCCGCCAGGGCCGCGGCACGGACGGCGCGGCTCGTGTACCCGCAGCGTGGGCACGTGGTCTTGACCACCTCCTGCGCGGCCCCGGCCTGGGCCAGGGCGGGCGCCACGCTCCGGCGCAGCCACCCGCCGCAGCGCGGGCACCGGCATTGTTCCTCCACCAGGGCCTCCACTACCCCCAGGCCAACCCCGAGCCCGGCCCAGGCCGCCAGGAATTGCCAGGGCAACATGCCGAGGGCGTAAGCGCCAACCAGGCCCGCCCCCGAGGCGCCGAACAGGCCCCAGTACCCCTTCCCCATGAACCGGCGGCCGAAGGGATGGGCCAGGCCGAAGAGCCCGAGTCCGATCAGCAGGTAGAGGGCCACGCGCGATGCCAGGCTTCGCCGCGCCTCCATGGCCCGCCGGGCGGGGACGGCGGCCAGGTCCGCCTTGCGCGTGGCCGCGAAGATCCGATCCAGCGCCTCGTTGATCCCCTGAAAGTATGCCCCCCGCCGGAAGTTCGGCGCGATGGACTCGCGGATGATGGCCCCGGCCAGGCCGTCCGGGAGCGACGGCTCCAGGCCGTAGCCCACCTCGATGCGGACCTTGCGGTCGCGCGGCACGATGAGCAGGAGCACGCCGTTGTCCACACCGGCGCGGCCCAGCTTCCAGGTGGTGGCCACCTGGTGGCTGAAGGCTTCGACCGGCTCACCTTCCAAGGAGGGGATGACGAGGACCGCCACCTGATGCGTGGTCTCGCGCTCGAAGGCGGCGAGCCGGTCCTCTAAAAGCTGGCGCTGATCGGGGCCGAGGAGGTTTACCAGGTCCGTGACGCGGCCCGAGGGGCGTGGCGGCACCTGCGCGGCAAGAGTGGCCCCCAGCGGCAGCAGGACCGCCAGCGCCAGCGCCGCCGCGCGGCAGGAGCGGGACATGGCCCGGGCCCGGGGCGAAGCCGCGGGGCCTACTGGAACTTCACCTGCGGCGCCTGCCGGGCCGCCGCCGGCGCCTCGAAGAACGGCTTCTGCTGAAACCCCGAACTCGAAGCCACAACACTGGAGGGGAACTGCCGCACGGCCAGGTTGTACGCCTGCACGGCATCGTTGTAGCGCTTGCGCTCCACGGCCAGCCGGTTCTCGGTGCCGGCCAGCTCGTCCATGAGGCGGAGGAACCCTTGATCGGATTTGATCTGCGGGTAGTTCTCCACGATGACCAGCAGCCGCGAAAGGGCCGAGGATAGTTCGTTCTCCGCCCCGATCCGGCTCTGGGGGTCCCGGGCCCCCTGGATGCGCGCCCGGGCGTTGGCGATGTCCTGGATGATGCCCCGCTCCTGCGCCGCCAAGCCCTTGACCGTTTCCATCAGATTTGGAATCAGGTCCAGCCGACGCTGAAACTGGTTCTCCACCTGGGACCAGGCGGACTGCACTTGGGTATCCCTCGCGATCAAATCGTTCCGAGTTGAAATGAACCAGCCGGCAGCAATGAAGACGGAGATAAGAAGGAATGCAGCTATCCCCGCCACGACGATCCATCCCTTTTTCATCTGCTGCGCTCCTCGCAAGAGGTCATGAATCCGCTGGACCCGATCAGGGTTCGGCGCCGCCGCCATGATGCCGGAGGACCACCAGCGGCGCAAGTCCTTGAGGGGGGACGAACCCCCGCGACTCCAGGATCCGCCTGGCGCCCCCGACCTCCGCGGCGCCCATCAGGCGCGCGGCGTGCTTCGCTGGCCAGATCAGCGGGGCTTCCTCCGCTGAGTGTACCGCACGCCCTCCAGTCCCCTGAGATCGGCGTCCTGCGTCCACAGGATCGCCCCGTGCCGCCGAGCGGTGGCCAGCACCACGCCATCCGCCAGGGGCAGACTGTGCGCAAGCCCGATCCTGCCCGCGCTCAACGCCAGCGGGCCGTCCAGGTCCTGGAGCTGCACCTGCTGCATCAAGGCAACCGCCTGGAGCGCAAGGGCCTCGCCGCGTTGCTGGTGTACCCGCTTGAACACCTCCAGGATGCAGATCGAGGGGACGACGAGCCGCGAAACGTCCTCGATGGCCGGCGCGAAATAGCCCGCGTTGGGCCCGTTCGCGAAGTACTCCAGCCACGCCGAGGAATCCACCACATTCATACGCGGTCCCTCTCCCGCGGCACCCTGGTATCGATCCCGGCCAGGAAGCCGCGCATCTTCTTCAGCGGCCGGACCGGAATGAACTCGATCCGATTCTCATAGGCCAGGGCCTGCACCTTCTGCCCCGGCGCGAGCCCCAAGGTCCTGCGGATCGCCTTCGGGATGACCACCTGGAATTTCGGCGAGATCGTAACCGTCTCCATCCTCCTCACCTCATCGATTTGACAAGTGTTTTACGACTTCTTAATCTATCAACTTTTTGTACTACCGTCAATCCGGCGGCCGACCACCCCGTGTCCTGTCTCCAAGAAGCCTTGACAGTCTTTTCTTGGTCCGTCTCGCAAAAATGTCGCTGAGCGAATCCCAATACGGTTCCCAAATCCCCCCATCCCCCCCTTTGCCAAAGGGGGGCGAGGGGGGATTTCCCGCGGGGTGACGATCTCGGGCACCAAGCCTGGCACGAGCCCGGGGCGGGCCTCCGGCGTCAACGGCCCTGGAACTTCGGCGGGCGCTTCTCGGCGAAGGCCCGCACGCCCTCGGCGAAGTCCGCGGTGCCTCGCAGCATGCCGTAGGCGTAGCCTTCGAGCTGGAGGGCGGCCTCCAGGGGCGCGCTCTGCCCGAGGGTCAGCACGCGTTTGGCCGTCTCCAGCGCCAGGCGGGGCTGCGCCACCAGCTCCTTGGCCAGGACATCCGCCGCGGCATCCAGCTGATCGGGCTCCACCACCTGGGCCACGAAGCCCCACGCCAGCGCCTCGGCCGCCGGCACGCGGCGGCCCCGGAGCACCATGTCCTTGGTGCGGCTCAGGCCGATCAACCGCGTGAGTCGCTGGGACCCGCCGCTCCCCGGGATCATCCCCAGGCGTATCTCGGGGTGGCCGAAGAGCGCCCGCGCGGTGGCGATCCGAAAGTCACACGCCAGCGCGATCTCCAGGCCCACGCCGAAGCAATAGCCGTCGATGGCGGCGATGACCGGGCCCGGGAACCGTTCCGGCGCGGCCACGTTCTCGTGCAGCAGCGAGATGGGCCCCGGCTCCTTCTCCATGAATCCCGGGATCTCGCCGCCGGCGGTGAATGCCTCGTGGCCCGCGCCGCGCACGATCACGACGCGCGCGCGGCCGTCTTTCTCGAGCACGCGGAACGTCTCGGCAATCTGGTCGCGCATCGCCATGGTGATGGCATTCAGCTTCCCCGGCCGGTCGAGGACGAGCCGGGCCACCTGCGTGTTCGTATCCAGCGTGAGGTGCATATGCTCGAGGGTGAGGCCAAGCTCCTGGGCCGTGACCTGCGCCATGGGTTTCCTCCTAACAGGCTGCCGAAGAACGCGCTCATCCGCAGGCCGCCCAAAAAGGCCCAGAGGCAAGGCGGCGTGCGAAGCGGGGTACCCACCACAGGTAGGTCGGAGACGTACGCTGGGTACGCCGCAAGGCCACCGCTGCCGCAACGTCGGCAGCGGGAAGTTGTCAGAGCGAGCCAATGCCGGCCCCGCTGCCTCCGGGGCAGCGGGGACC
>DASPOZ010000144.1:0-2048 GCA_035625755.1 Candidatus Sulfotelmatobacter sp. | reverse complement strand
CTTCTCGGCTGCCAGCACACCCTTCCCGTCCCTTCCTCCCGCGGCGAAAACCGATGATCCACAGCCGGCGGATGGGGCCACACCGATGCGCTTGCAGCGCAGGATGCCTCCCCTTTCAAGGCAAAACGATCGCAACGGCCGGCGGAGAGTTCGCGCAGACTTCGTGCGACACAAGCACGAAATCGCCAGATGAACGCGACGGTGACAGGTGCGACGGATGCTGGGCCTAGAAAAACCAGGTGAAACCGCCGTAGGGCTTGTGGGAGTTGACGCCCAGGTTCTGGCTGGCGGTCCCCGCGTTGCTGATATGGTGAAAGCGGTACCCGACGTTCAAGGCGAGGCGCTCTGTCAGGTGCACGTAAAACCCAGCGCCTACCTGCGGCGTGAACTCGATGGTGCCACCGAGCGCACGTTGTCTGAGGTTCGTGTGGATGATCCCCGCGCCTCCCTCGATATAGGGAGAAACACGATTCCATACCAAGAGGGTATGTCGAAGGATCAAGTCGAGACCCACGTAATAGGTCTTGGTGGGAGTGGTGATCAGTGCCGCATACGGTTCCGCGAAAATCTGAAGGCTCGCCGGATACCACGGCGCCTCCATGAAGGTGTAGCCCACGTGCGGCGTCAGCCAGAACGCGCGGATCACCGTCCCGATCGACGGCCCGGCCGCCCCCGAGATGCTGAAGTCGAGCGCCGCCCCCGCCTCCCAGCTTCCCTTGCGCAGCGGCGCGCTGGCCGGCCCGACGCTCGGTGGCGGCTGGGCGGCGCTCGAACTGCCCGTGCCGGAGGCGCCCTGGGCCAACAGCGGGGAGTCCGCGTCGGCCAGATCGGGCTCCTCGCCCAGCGGCATGAAATCCGAGGAGAGGGTCAGCCGCGGGATCTGAAGGCTGAAATGGGCGGGCTCACCGGCGAGGGCCGGCGCGCGAAGGGCGAGGACGGCGATCGGGAGGGCGATCAGGAGCGCGAGCCGTTTCGGCGGTGAGCCCACCCTTCCCGTCCCTCCCTCCCGTGGCGGAAACCGGCAAGCCACAACCGGCGGTCGGCACGCTACTGCCGATGCTTGTAGCCCAGGGCGCGCCCCCCTGTCAAGGCAAAACGTTCGAGACGGCAGGCGGGTCCAGAACCGCGGACATACGGCGGACCTGTGCCGAGCGGGGTTACCCTTCCATCGCGAAGGCATGCGCCGAGGATCCGTCCCCCTCCCGCCGGCCCGGGGGACATGTCCGGGCCGCCGGTCTTCTTACGTCCCGGGATTCTCCGGCAGCCGCACCGCTTCACGACAGCGCAATATCGGACGAAGCCTCGCACGCTACGCGGCCCGGGCGTACCGGTGATGCAGGCCGCCCACCCGAGGGATGGCGAGGACCTCCGCCCGGCGCCGCCGCTCCGCCGCCCGGGGCACGGGCGCGTCCCGCGCCAGCGCGAGGTGGGGCCGGGCCTCATGATAGTAATGCAGATATGCGGTCAGGACCCGCCGGAGATGCGCCTCCCCCAGCACGATCGCGTGGTCCAGGCACTCCCGGCGGATCGAGCCGATCAGGCGCTCGACGTACGGGTTCTGCCAGGGCGCGCGCGGGGCGATGCGCACTTCGGTGATGCCCAGGTCGCGCACGCGGCGGCGGAAGCCCTCCCCAAAAATGGCGTCCCGGTCATGGAGGAGGAAGCGAGGGGCCTCGTCAAAGGGGAAGGCCTCCACGACCTGCTGGGCGGTCCAGGCCGCCGTCGGGTGCGCCGTGACGTTGAAATGGACAACCTTGCGCCGGGCATGGCGGAGCACCAGGCAGCAGGTGAGGACGCGAAACGTCGCGGTCGGGACGGTGAAGAAGTCGATGGCGGCGATCTGATCCACGTGATTCGCCAGGAAGGTCCGCCAGGTCTGCCCGGGCGGCTTCCGGCGGCACCGCAGGTACCGGGCGACGGTGGAGGCGGCCACGTCGTAGCCGAGGAAGCGTAGTTCGGCGGCGATACGCGGGGCGCCCCACAGCAGGTTCTCCCGGGCCATGCGCCGGATGAGATCGCGAACCTCGCGCTTCACCCGGGGGCGACCC
>DASPOZ010000143.1:0-2892 GCA_035625755.1 Candidatus Sulfotelmatobacter sp. | reverse complement strand
GGCCGCGACGTCCGTGCCGTCCAAGACATCTTGGGCCACCACGGTGCGGGCAAGCGCATCACGGGGACCCCCAGCGGGGCCGGCGTTGTGCACCTCGGCAAGGTCACCATGCTGGAGGGCGCGCTGCCCATCGCCGCCGGCAAAGACCTCTCGGCTCCATCGGTGTCTCCGGCGCGCTCGGCGGCGACAAGGATGCGGTTTGCGGCCGGGGCGTGGGTGCCCGAGGCGCCGTTCCGCCTGGGGGGCCGGCCGGGCAAGCCGTCTGTGTGCATGCGAACGAGGGCCTGGGTATCACGGTGTGCGACGATGGTTGGGCGAGGAGGGTTAGGGCATGGTGACCATTGAATCGACCCCTGAAATGGCGACCAAGACCTACGAGATGATGGAGCGCAATCTCAAGGTGGTCCGCCGCCGGCTGGGCAGGCCGTTGACCTTGGCGGACAAGGTCTTGCTGGGACACCTGGACGATCCCGAGCGGCAGGAGATGGAGCCCGGCAAGAGCTATCTGCTGCTTCGTCCCGACCGCGTCGTGTTCCAGGATGTGCTGGGACAGACCGGCATGCTGCAGTTCATGCAAACCCGGCGGGACAAGGTCGCCGTGCCCACCACCATCCACTGCGACCACCTGATCCAGGCGCGGGTCGAGGGCGAGAAGGATCTGCGCGAGTCCCTGGAGGAAAACCGGGAGGTCTATGACTTCCTGCGGTCGGCCGCCGCCAAGTATGGCGCGGGCTTTTGGGGGCCGGGCGCGGGGATCATCCACCAGGTGGTGCTGGAGAACTACGCCTTCCCCGGCGAGCTCATCATCGGCACGGACTCGCACACCCCCAACGCGGGGGGCCTGGGGGCGTGCGCGGTGGGCGTCGGCGGGGCGGACGCGGTGGAGGTCATCGCCGGACTGCCGTGGGAGGTGCTCTATCCCCGGCATATCGCGGTGTACCTGACGGGGAAGATGAGCGGGTGGACGGCGCCCAAGGACGTCATCCTCTACGTGGCCGGCCAGCTCACCGTGGCCGGCGGCACCAACGCCATCGTCGAGTACATCGGCCCCGGCGCGCGCACCATCAGCGCCACCGGGAAGGCCACCATCACCAATATGGGCGCCGAGCTGGGCGCCACGACCTCCATGTTCCCCTACGACGAGCGGATGGCCACGTACCTGCGGGCCACCGGCCGGGCCGACTTGGTGCCGCTGGCCGAGCGGCACAAGGGCCTGCTGGCGCCGGACGAGGAGGTGGAGGCCAACCCGGAGAAGCACTACGACCGGGTGGTGCGGCTGGACCTGTCCACGCTGGAGCCATACGTGGTGGGGCCCCACTCCCCCGATCGGGCGCGCCCCATCTCGCGGCTCGCCGCGGAGGTGAGGGATGCGGGCAACAAGTTCGTGGACCCCATCTCGGCGACCCTGATCGGCAGTTGCACCAATTCTTCCTACGAGGATATGAGCCGCGCCGCCGACGTGGCCGCACAGGCCAAGGCGCACGGCCTCAAGGCCGCCGTGCCCTTCATGGTCACGCCGGGGTCGGAGCAGGTGCGCGCCACCATCGAGCGCGACGGCCAGATGCAGTCCCTCAAGGAGATCAACGCCACCGTCCTGGCTAACGCCTGCGGCCCCTGCATCGGCCAGTGGCGCCGGGCCAAGGAGGCCGCCGCCGCGCCCAATACCATCGTGACCTCGTACAACCGCAACTTCCCCATGCGCAACGACGGGCAGCCCACCACCATGAACTTCATCGGCAGCCCCGAGCTGGTGACCGCCTTCGCCCTGGCCGGCAGGCTCTCGTTCAACCCCCTGACGGACACCCTTACCGGCGCCGACGGCAAGCCCTTCAAGCTGGCCCCTCCCAAGGTGGCCCCCGAGGTGCCCGCACGGAACTTCGCCCACGGCCGGGCCGCGTATACCGCGCCCCCCGAGGACGGCAGCAAGATCGTGTTGAAAGTGGATCCTCATAGCGAGCGGCTGCAGCTGATGCAGCCCTGGCCCGCCTGGGACGGCAAGGACTTCCTGGACATGCCGGTGCTCCTGAAGGCCAAGGGCAAGACCACGACGGACCACATCTCCCCGGCCGGCCCCTGGCTGCGCTACCGGGGCCACCTGGACAAGTTCAGCGACAACATGTTCCTGGGGGCCACCAACGCCTTCACCGGCGAGGCCGGGAAGGGCAAGAACGTGCTCACGGGGGAGACCGGGCAGGCCATCTCCGCCACGGCCAGGGACTACAAGTCCCGGGGCGCCAGGTGGGTCGTGATCGGCGATCAGAACTACGGCGAGGGCAGCAGCCGCGAGCACGCGGCCCTGTCGCCGCGGCTCCTGGGGGGCGCCGCGGTCATCGCCCGGAGCTTTGCGCGCATTCACGAATCCAACCTGAAGAAGCAGGGACTCCTGGCGCTGACGTTCCAGAACCCCGCGGACTACGACCGCATCCGCGAGGACGACCGCATCAGCCTCGTGGGGCTGGCGGGCATGGCGCCCGGCAAGCCCGTGACGTGCCAGGTCAGGCACGCAGACGGGACCACCGAGACGCTGCAGCTCTCCCACTCCTTCAGCGCGTCCCAGCTGGAATGGTTCCGGAAGGGCTCGGCCCTGAACCTGTTCCACGGCGCCTAGCAGGCTGCTGAAAAAGGCCCAGCATCTCTCCCCGCTGCCTCGGCGGCAGCGGACGGGGCGTTGGCGCGCTCGGGCGCTCGCTGCGACGTACTCGGAGTACGCCTCGCTCGGCCCGTCGCGCGCCGCCTTGCATCTGGACCTTTTTGAGCAGCCTGCATAACGGCGGCCTCTGGGCGGCCTGCTCGACGGCCGCGAGGAGAGTGGTGAGCCACGAACGAGTCGTGCGGGATGAGTTCGCCCGGCAGGCGGAGGCCATGGCGGCGGCCCCGGCCTTCACCTCCGAA
>DASPOZ010000142.1:0-2372 GCA_035625755.1 Candidatus Sulfotelmatobacter sp. | reverse complement strand
GAGCATGGCCAGGGTGCTCTTGCCGCACCCGCTGGGCCCCACAATGGCGAGGAACTCGCCGGCACGCACATCGAAGGAGACGCGGTCCAGCGCCGGCACGTCGCCATCGCTCGTGGCGTAGATCTTCGTGACGTCTGAAACTTCGACCAGCTTGCCCCCCGCCGGCATCGCTCTGGCCTGGACGGACCCTTCCCGGCTTGCTGAAAAACCGACTCCTGCGCAGGCTGCTCAAAAAGGTCCAGATGCAAGGCGGCGCGCGAAGGGCCGACTGAGGCGTACGCCGGGTACGCCGCAGGGAGTGCGCGAGCGTGCCAACGCCGCAGATGGGCCTTTTTCAGCAGCCTGCTACAGCAGGCCGGCGGCGGCCAGGGCCTCCTTGAGGGCCAGGCGGTCGGCCTCGCCCACGGGCACCAGGGGCGGCCGCATGTGAGCGTGCTGGAGGATCCCCTGCAGCACCAGCACCTCCTTGGAGCGGGCGCGGTAGTCGCGGACCGGCGCCGCGAAGATAGCGTTCACCACCCCCTGGATTCTGTCGCCCAGCTCCCGCGCCGTCTTCCAGTCGCCCCGCATGGCGGCGGCGTGCACCTCCACGTGGGCCCGCGTGCAGGTGGCGCAGGCCCCCAGAAGCGCCCCCTCGGCGCCCAGGAGGTAGGACTCCCAGATGAAGTTGTCGTTGCCGGTGAGCATCGTGATGGGCCGGGAGGCGGCGCGGATGACGTTCACGATCTCGCGGTAGCGCTTGGCGTCGAAAAGCGCCTCCTTGATGGCCACCACCTGGGGGATCTCGCACAGGCGGGCCAGGGTCTCGTCCGAGAAGTTGGTGCCCCCCAGGGCCGGCTGCAGGGTGAAGAGGATCATGGGCAGCCCGACCTCGTCGGCCAGAGCCCTGTGGTAGTGGTACGGGATGTCCGAGGGCAGCGGCTGGCCGAGGTACGCGGTGATGGGGAAAACCAGCAGGCAGTCGGCGCCCGCCTCCCTATACTCCAGGCCGTACTTCACCGCCTGGGCCGTGAAGGAGGCGCCCAGCCCGGCCACGACGGGAATGCCCTTGCCGGCCAACTCCTCCTTGTAGATGCGGAGGACCCGCAGCTTTTCGTCGTGCCAGAGGTGCGGTCCCTCGCCGGTGTCCACGTTCACGGCGACGGCCACGATCCCCTGCCCGGCGATCCACCGGATGTACCCGCGCAACTCCCTCTCGTCGATCTGGTGGTCCTGCGTGAGCGGCAGCACGGTCGCCGGAATGATACCCTTCAAGTCCAGGCCCTGCGCCATGGATCCACCTCCTCGCCGCGCCGCCCGGCGCGGCGTGGCGGAAGCATACACCGAGGCGGGCCGCCGCTGTCAAGGAGTTCCCTGCCGCCGCGGCGCCGGGCTCGAGACGGCTGCATCACAGGTTGCTGAGAACCCCGCTCCTTTGCCCAGGCTGTTCAAAAGGGTTCAGACGCAAGGCGGCGCGCGAAGGGGGGTACCCACCGAAGGTGGGTCAGAGGCGTACTCCGGGTACGCCGCAGCGCCACCGCTGCCGCCGAGGCAGCGGGGAGAGATGATGGGCCCTTTTCAGCAGCCTGTTAGTCAGGTCCGCTGCGTCAGATACGCCCCCGCAACCACCAGGGCGCCCCCGGCCACGAGCGGCGGCGTGACCGGCTCGCCGTACAGGAGCGCCGACAGCACGAGCGCGGCCACCGGAATGAGGTTGCTGAAGATGGCCACCTGGGCCACGTCGGTGCGGGCGACCGCCCGGTTCCAGAGGAAATTCGCCACGGCCATGGAGAGCACCGCCAGGTAGGCCAGGGCCAGCCACCCCGTCCACGGGACCGCCGCCCAGGCGAGCCGGAGCAAGGCCGCGGACCCGCAGGGGATCCCCGTAGCGGCGCCCGCCGCCATGGTGAGCGCCGTAAACTTCAGAGGGCTATACCTCAGGAGGAAGGGCTTCGAGAACACGGAGCCCAGGGCCCACGAGGCGGCCGCGCCGAGGGCCAGCAGGTCGCCCAGCGCCGCATGGGGGGCCTGCGCCAGCCCCCGGCCGGCGGCGATCACGAGGGCCACCCCCGCGAAGGCCAGCAGGATCGCGGCCAGGCGCCGGCGCGTGAGCCGCTCGCCGAGGAGCAGGCGAGCCGCCACGGCGGCGAAGATCGGCATGGTGCCCACGGCCAGCGATGCGTGGGCCGGCGTAGTGAAGACCAGCGAGGCGTTGAGGCCCACGTGGAACGCTGTATTCAACAGGAAGCCCATGCCCAGGAGGGGGAGCACGTCCCTCCGGGGGACCGCCATGGTCTCCCCGGTCCATCGCACCACGGGCCACATGCAGGCGGTGGAGAGGGCCACGCGCAGGCCGGTCAAGGCCAGCGGCGTGAAGGCGCGCAGGGCGATGA
>DASPOZ010000141.1:0-4818 GCA_035625755.1 Candidatus Sulfotelmatobacter sp. | reverse complement strand
AAACGCTAGCCCGCATCCCAGGGCCCCGGCCCTCGCCCCTCGGGGGTGAGGGCCGGGGCGAGGCCCCTCCTTCGCCGTGGAAACCTTCATCCAGAGCGTCGTCAGCGGCGTGCTCACCGGATCCCTATACGCCATGATCGGCGTGGGGCTCACCGTCGTCTTCGGGGTCATGCGGATCATCAACCTGGCCCACGGCGACCTGGTGATGCTGGGGATGTACGGCGCCTTCTGGGGCCTCGCCCTCTGGAAACTGGACCCCTTCGTTTCCATCCTGCTGTGGGTCCCCCTGCTGTTCCTGGGGGGGATGCTCATCTACCGGTTCCTCCTCAAGGCCATCATCCCCGGCGGCGAGCTGAACACGCTCCTCTACACGGCGGGGCTCTCGCTCCTCATCGCCAACCTGGCCCTCTTCGTCTGGTCCGGCGACTACCGCACCATCAAGCTCCGCTACGCGCTCTCTCCCATGCGGCCCTTCGGGATCGCCGTGCCGGTCCCCCTGGCCCTGGCCTTCGGCCTGGCCATCCTCATCACGGCCGGGCTCTCCCTCTTCCTGGCGCGCACCGACCTGGGGCGCGCCATCCGCGCCACCAGCCAGAACCCCGAGGCCGCCGCCCTCATGGGGGTGAACGTGGACCGGATCTCCATGGTCACCTTCGGCCTGGGCAGCGCCCTGGCCGGCGCGGCCGGCGTGCTCCTGGCCCCGTCCCTCTACCTGTATCCGACGGTGGGGGAGATCCTGATCGTCAAGTGCTTCGTCATCGTGGTGCTGGGCGGCCTCGGCTCGGTGGCGGGGGCCATCGCCGGCGGGGTCCTCCTCGGCCTCGTGGAGTCGCTGGGCGCCGTGTACGTCTCGGTGGCCTACAAGGACACCATCGGCTTCGTGCTCTTCATGCTCGTCCTCCTGTTCCGGCCGTCGGGGCTCTTCGGGGTGGGCAAGTCGTGAGGCGCGCCGTCCCGCTGGCCGCCGTCGTCCTCGTCCTGGTGCTGCCCTGGCTCACGGCGAGCCAGTTCACCCTCCACCTGGCCATCACCGTGCTGCTCTGGACCGTGCTGGGGGTGGCCTGGAACCTCCTGGGCGGCTACGGCGGCCAGGTTTCCTTCGGCCACGCCACCTTCTTCGGCGTGGGGGCCTACACCACCCTCATCCTGTACCTCAAGCTGGGTCTCGCCCCGTGGTACGGGATGGCGGTGGGGGGGGCCGTGGGGGCCCTCGTCTCGCTCCCCATCGGGCTCGTCTGCTTCCGCCTCCGGGGGCCCTACTTCTCGCTGGCCACGCTGGCCGTGGCGGAGATCCTGCGGCTGGTGGCGCTCAACTGGGAGGGGCTGACCAACGGGCCGGTGGGCCTCCTCATCACCGCCCTCCCCCCGGTGCGCATCGCCTCGCGCCCGATCGATTGGGAGAGCAAGACGCCCTTCTATTACATGGTCGCCGGCCTGGCGCTGTCCGCCATGCTGGCCGCCTACGGCCTGGCGCGCTCGCGCCTGGGGGCCTACCTGCTGGCGGTCCGCGAGGACGAGGATACCGCCGAGGCGGTCGGCATCGATACGGTGCGGGCCAAGGTGGTCACCCTGGCCCTCTCGGCCTTCCTGGCCGCCGTGGCGGGGGGCTTCTACGGCCTCTACTTCCGGTATGTGGACCCGGACGCGGTCTTCCCCATCGCCCTCTCCGTGGAGATGGTGTTCATCGCGGTGGTGGGCGGCCTCGCCACGGTGGCGGGGCCCGCCGTGGGGGCGGTCTTCCTGGTGACCATCAGCGAGCTGTTCCGGGAGCGGTTCCTGGTGGGCCACCTGATCTTCTACGGCCTCTTCATGATGCTGGCCATCCGCTACCTGCCCGAGGGGATCTGGGGCGGCGTACGGCGGCTCGTTTCGGGTCATGCCCCTTCTTGAGATCTCCGGACTGACCAAGGACTTCGGCGGGCTCCGCGCCGTGTCCAATCTTTCCTTCGGCGTGGAGCCGGGGGAGATCCTCGGCCTCATCGGCCCCAACGGGGCGGGGAAGACCACCGTCTTCAACTTGGTCACCGGCTTTCACCGCCCCACCGCCGGCGCGATCCGCCTGGCCGGGGCCGGCCTGGTGGGCCTGAAGCCGCACGCGGTGACGCGGCGGGGTGTGGCCCGCACGTTCCAGATCGTCAAGCCGTTCCCCAAGCTGAGCGTGCTGGAGAACGTGACGCTGGCGGCCTTCCTGCGGCATCCGGCGCGCCGCGACGCCGAGGGCGAGGCCCGCCGGGCCCTGGAGCAGGTGGGCCTGGGGGCCAAGCTCGCGGCCCCCGCCGCGGACCTCACGCTGGCGGAGCAGAAGCGCCTGGAGACGGCCCGGGCCCTGGCCACGCGCCCCACGCTCCTCCTCCTGGACGAGCCCATGGGCGGGCTGAACCCGCGGGAGGTGGAGGATGCCTCGGCGCTGGTCCGGCGCATCCGCGATGCGGGCGTGACGGTGGTGCTGGTGGAGCACGTGATGAAGGCCATCATGCGCCTTTCCGATCGGGTGGTCGTGATCCACCACGGCGAGAAGATCGCCGACGGCGCCCCCGACCGGGTGGTCCAGGACCCCGGGGTGATCGCCGCGTACCTGGGGAAGCGGGTGGCCTAGCAGGCTGCTGAAAAAGGCCCATCTGCGGCGTTGGCGCGCTCGCGCACTCCCTGCGGCGTACCCGGCGTACGCCTCAGTCGGCGCATCGCCCGCCGCCTTGCACCTGGGCCTTTTTGAGCAGCCTGGGCGAAAAGAGGTCTCTCAGCATCATGCTGAGCCCGAAGAACGCTTTGCGATCCGTTCCCGTTCCCGTACCCGTTCCCGTTCCCGATGGGACGCCCAAGACCCGGCGCCACCGGTCGTGGGAAAGGACGCTTCCCGGGTCCAGCCCGGGACACGGGAACGGGTACGGGAACGGGAACGATCCGTCCAGGGACTTCTGACCCGGGAGACCAGCATGCTGCGGATGGAGAACCTGGAGGTGGCGTACGGGAAGATCCAGGCGCTCTGGGGGGTCACCTTCGCGGTCCCCCAGGGGGAGATCGTGGCCCTGGTGGGCGCCAACGGGGCGGGAAAGACGACCGCCCTGAAGGCCGTGTCGGGCCTCCACCGGCCGAAGGGCGGCGCCATCTACCTGGGCGAGGAGCGGTTGGACCGCCGCTCCCCCGCCGACATCGTCGGGCTGGGGGTGGTGCACGTGCCGGAGGGGCGGAAGCTCTTCCCCGAGATGACCGTGCTGGACAACCTGCTGATGGGGGGGTACGCGCGCGGCGCCCGCGCGCACCGCGGGCGGCGGCTAGAGGAGGTCTTCGGGATCTTCCCCAGGCTGCGCGAGCGTCGGGGGCAGCTGGCCGGCACGCTCTCGGGCGGGGAGCAGCAGATGGTGGCCATCGGCCGGGGACTCATGGCCGGGCCGAAGGTGCTGATGCTGGACGAGCCCTCGCTGGGGCTGGCGCCGATCATGGTGGAGGAGATGTTCCAGGTGATCGGCGAGATCAACCGGACCGGCGTCACCGTGCTCCTGGTGGAGCAGAACACCGAGCACGCCCTGGCCCTGGCCCACCGGGGCTTCGTCCTGGAGTCCGGCCGAGTCGTCCTCGCCGGCACCGGCAAGGAACTCCTGGCCAACGAGCAGGTCCGCCAGGCATACCTCGGGATCTAGTCTCCTGCGTCCGAAAAACGCTTCCCTGTCCGTTCCCGTTCCCGTACCCGCTCCCGTTCCCGACAGGTCGGCCAGACCCGTGGCACAACGGGTTATAGCAAGAAACGTTTCCTAGCTCGGGAACGGGCACGGGAACGGGAATGTGTAGGGAAAAGTCGAGCGGACTCCCGACCGACCCCGGCCGGGAGAGGGCGGGGCGGGGCCTTACTCGTGAAACCTGCCCTCGAAGTGGTGCTTGAACTCGTGCAGCAGGACCTGCGCATCCGCTACGGCGATGATGGTGTGGCTGTCTGGCAGGTAGCACCCCATCACCTGCCGGTCGCGGCCGACATTGGCCAGGCGCAGGCGGCAGAGGAATTCCACCTCCGGTTGGGGCCGGAGCCACACCGTAATGGGCCCCACCTTGTACGGGTCCATCGCGGGCGGCCCCCCGGGGCCGAAGGCCGCCTCTGCGGGCATGCCGGGGGCCTGCGCCGTGGCACAGCCGGCGAGCGCCACGATCCCGACGAGCAGCCCACACGCCGCGAGCCGCATGGACCCGCCCCGACGGGCTAGCCCTCTACTCCCGCCGATGTCGGCCTGACCGCTTCGCTCCATGACCTCGCCTTGCATCCCGTCACAGGGCGCCGACCCATCGGGCCGGCGCCCTGTGGGGTCCGCCTGTTCCGCTAAGGCGGCCTCGGGCTTCAGACGGAATATCGCTGAGCAAGGCCTGGGCCACATGACCTAGCCCGCTTACGACTGAAGATTGAAAGCCCACTGAGTTGCACGTAACGTATGATTTTCATTGTAGAACAATGAATTGAGGAATCACTCCTGATGGCCTGGAACGGATACTGGCAGGGTCTCAGGCAGGACGGAAGCTGCAGGGAAATGCTGCGATGGGGCCTGCCGTCGCGCCGGTCGAGAGTGGGATAGGTCGCAGAGGATGTTCGACCCGGGGGCGCCAGGCTACGGACCGTGCATGTGGCAGCCCGGGCGATTCGGCAGGTGCTTGGCGACGTGCCGTGGCGGTGGAAGATTCACCAGCCCGCGGAGCGCATCCGCCGCCGGAACTTCCAGGGCGGCTCCGGATTCGGATCGGCCCACAGGCCGCGCCCGGCCCGCCACGCCTCCTGCTCGGCGGCTTGCAGTTCCCGCAGCAACGCGGGCGGGGCGTCGCTCCACCGCTCCGGCTCGG
>DASPOZ010000140.1:0-11067 GCA_035625755.1 Candidatus Sulfotelmatobacter sp. | reverse complement strand
CCGGTGCTGGGGCCGCCCCGCTGGATGTTGCAGATCACCAGGGGGAGTTCCGTCATCACGGCCAGGTTGATGGTCTCCTGCTTGAGGACGATGCCCGGCCCGCTGGAGGTGGTGGCCGCCAGGACCCCGCCGAAGGCCGCTCCCAGGGCCGACCCGGCGCCGGCGATCTCGTCCTCGGCCTGGAAGGTGAGGACCCCGAAGTTCTTGTAGCCGGCCATCTCGTGCAGGATGTCGCTGGCCGGGGTGATGGGATAGGCCCCCAGGAACAGGGGCAGCTTGGCCTTGGACGCCGCCGCCACCAGCCCCAGCCCCAGGGCGGAATTGCCGGTGATGTTCCGGTACTTGCCCGGGGCGATCCTGGCCGGCTTCACCTCGTACTGCACGGCGAACAGTTCCGCCGTCTCGCCGTAGTTCCAGCCGGCCCGCAGGGCCCGCAGGTTGGCCTCCAGGATGGCCGGGTCCTTCTTGAAGCGGCTTTCGATGTACTTCACGGTGGGATCCAGCGGGCGGCTGAAGAGCCACGAACAGAGGCCCAGGGCGAAGAAGTTCTTGCACCGGATGGCCACCTTGTTGGACAGATGGAGGTCTTCCAGGGCCCCCAACGTCATCTTGGTGACGTCCACGACGAAGAGCTGGTAGCGGCCCAGGGAGCCGTCCTCGATGGGGTTGGCCTTGTAGCCGGCCTTCTTCAGGCTCTGCTCGTCGAACCCCTCGGGGTCCAGCAAGAGGATGCCGTTGGGCTTGAGGTCCCCCAGGTTCACCCGGAGGGCGGCCGCGTTCATGGCCACCAGGACGTCCGGATTATCGCCCGGGGTGTAGATGTCCCGGCTGGAGAAGTTGAGCTGGAAGCCGCTGACGCCGGCCAGCGTCCCCGCGGGCGCCCGGATCTCGGCCGGGAAATCGGGGAAGGTGGCGATATCGTTACCCGCCAGGGCCGACTCGTTGGAAAACTGGGTGCCGGTCAACTGCATCCCGTCGCCGGAGTCGCCGGCGAAACGGATGGTGACGGTCTCGAGCTCCTGTGTGGGCTTGGCCCGTCTGGCCTGCGCCTGGGTGGCCACATCCGGTGGAACCGCCATCGGTCTCCCCTTTCCTCCTTGCGCACAGACGAAGTCACGGAGGTTCCGCACGCGCGATCGCGTAATGTAGCACGGGCCCGCCGGCATCGGCAAGCGGGGGCGCCGGCCGGCGCGGCCTGTCCCTCAGGGTGCGATCACACCTGCCCCCGCCGCCCCGCGGACCACGGCCAGTGGAAGAGCCCGGCGGCGGACGGGCGCTCCCGCGCGATCTTCTCCTGCAGCTTCATGATGCCGTGGATGAGCTGCTCGGGCCGGGGCGGGCAGCCGGGAACATACACGTCCACCGGGACCACCTGATCCACCCCCTGGACGATGGTGTAGGTGTTGAAGACGCCGCCGCACGAGGCGCACGCCCCCATGGAGATGACCCACTTGGGCTCCGGCATCTGGTCGTAGATCTGCCGCAGCACCGGCGCCATCTTCCGGCTCACCCGGCCGGCCACGATCATCAGGTCCGCCTGGCGGGGAGAGGCGCGGAAGACCTCGGCCCCGAACCGGGCCAGGTCGAACCGGGAGGCCCCCGTGGCCATCATCTCGATGGCGCAGCAGGCCAGGCCGAAGGTGGCCGGCCAGATGGAGGAGCGGCGGGCCCAGTTCACCATCCGGTCCACGGTGGTCAGGAGCAGGCCGCGCTCCAGCTCCTCGCGCTCGGCCTGTGAGATGGCGCCGGGGGAATCCGGCGCGGAGCGGGGAGGTACCAGGATGGTTTGCACGGCACTTCCCTTCCAGTCGGGCGCCTCCGCGCCCTCCGTCATGGCACCACAGCGAGCCGCCCCGGAGGCGAGTCGGGGGAACAGACCGCCCCGAGTCTGCTCAAAGACCCGTCCTCAAGATCCCCCAGCAGATCGCTGAAAAATGCGCCCTGCCCAGGCTGCTCACTCGGGTCCAGAGGCAAGGCGGCGTGCGAAGGGGGCACCCACCGGAGGTGGGTCCGAGGCGTATTCCGGGTACGCCGCAACAGACGCCCAGGCACGCCAACGCCCCACCCGCTGCCGCCGCGGCAGCGAGGAGACATGTCGGTCCTTTTTCAGCGGCCTGTTAGGCCTGGAAAGACTGGCCGCAGCCGCAGGTGCCCTTGGCGTTCGGGTTCTTCAGGGAGAAGCCGGAGCCCATGAGCCCGTCCACGAAATCGATCTCGGCCCCGTTGAGGTACAGGAAGCTCTTGGGGTCCACCAGAAGCTTGACCCCGCCCTTCTCCGTCACCTGGTCCCCCGGCTTCTGGGCATCGAAGGCCAGCTGGTACTGGAACCCGGAGCAGCCCCCGCCCACGACCTTGATGCGCAGGCCGTATTCGGGCTTGCCCTCCGCGTCCAGGAGCCCTTTCACCTTTTCCGCCGCCATGTCCGTCATGGTGATCATCAGTTCGGTCCCTCCTTCACGGTGTCGGTTCGTGCCATCGTCACCATTGGGCGTACTGGAACCCGCCCATGCCCATGCCTTCCATCCCCTCCACGATGAGCTCGCCGAAGTCCGGGAGCGACTCCCGGATGATCCGTTCCACCCCCAGCCTGAGGGTCACGGTGGCGCTGGGTCACCCCACGCAGGCCCCCACCAGCCGGACCTTGGCGTTGTTCCCGATGACGTCCAGGAGCTCGATGTTCCCGCCGTCGGCCTGGATGGCCGGCCGGACCTGGTCCAGGGCCGCTTCCACCCGCCTCCGGAACGCACCCTCCGGATTCCCCGAGTCCACCACGAATCCTCACCCTTTCCCCGCGCCCCGCGCCGGGATACTGCCCCGCCGCCTACCGGGCCGCCCACCGGGCCGACCGGGGGTCGGCCCCGCTCCGCGCCGTTTCGTACAGGGGAGACATCTCGCGCAGCTTCTTCGCGTTCTCGATGGTCCGGGCCGCCACGTAGTCCACCTCGGCCTCCGTGGTCCACCGCCCGAGGCCGAAGCGGATGCTGGTGTGGGCCAGGGCGTCCCCCACCCCTAGGGCCCGCAGCACGTAGGAGGGCTCCAGGCTGGCCGAGGTGCAGGCGGAGCCCGAGGACACGGCAATATCCTTGAGGCTCATGAGCATGGACTCCCCCTCCACGAACTCGAAGGACACGTTCAGGTTGTTGGGGAGCCGCCGCTCCGGATGCCCGTTGAGGTGGACGTAGTCCAGGTTATCGAAGATCTGCCGCTGCAGGCGGTCGCGCAGGGCGGCCAGGTGCACCCCCTCCGCCTCCATCACGTGCCGGCAGATCTCGCAGGCCTTCCCGAGCCCCACGATGCCGGGCACGTTCAGGGTGCCGCTCCGCCGCCCGCGCTCGTGGCCGCCGCCGTCCAGGAGGGGCACCAGCTTCACCCGGGGCTTGCCCATGCGCACGTAGAGCGCCCCCACCCCCTTCGGCCCGTACAGCTTGTGGGCGGTGATGGACAGCAGGTCAACCCCCAACGCATCCACATGCACCGGGATCTTCCCGCAGGCCTGGACCGCATCGGTGTGGAACAGCACCCCGCGGTCCCGGGCGATCCTCCCGATCTCGGCGATGGGCTCGATGGTGCCGATCTCGTTATTGGCCATCATGATGCTGATGAGGATCGTCCGGTCCGTGACGGCGGCCGCGACCGCCCCGGGGTCTACCAGCCCCGTCCCGTCCACCGGGAGGTAGGTGACGGCGAAGCCCTCCCGCTCCAGACGCCGGCAGGGATCCAGGACGGCGTGGTGCTCGATGGCGCAGGTGATGATGTGGTTGCCCTTGTCCCGGTAGGCCGCGGCCACCCCCTTGATGGCCAGGTTGTCCGACTCCGTGGCGCCGGAGGTGAACACGACCTCCTGCGGTTTGCACCCGATGAGGCCGCCCACCTGCTCGCGAGCCTTGTCCACCCCGGCCTCGGCGTTCCAGCCGAAGATGTGGTTCCGCGAGGCGGCGTTACCGAAGTCCCGCGTGAAGTAGGGGAGCATCGCCTCCAGCACCTCGGGGTCCACGGGGGTGGTGGCGTGATAGTCCATGTAGATCGGGAGCTTCACCTGGGGCACCGCCGAGGTCGCCATTCCGTCATCCCTACATGCTTCCAGTTGGCCGGGCGCCCACCGCGCCAGGGCCTCCCCGGCCCCGGCAGTGTACCGCACCTGGCGCACCCGTTCCAGACTTCTCCGCCAGTCCCTGTCTCGGCCCGCAACCGCGGCGCCGCACTAGGACACGGCGATCAGGGCCCGCATGGGCAGCGGGACCTGGACCCGGCCGGTCACCACCGGGCAGGACCCGCAGACCTCGGGCGTGGGGCGCAGCGGGCACGTCGCACAGACTCGGACCATGTCCATCGTCTCGAGGATGGCGTGCCGCATGGTCTGGTACCGCGCCATCCGGTCGTCCATCTCCTGGAGCTGTACGGACAGGGTCTCGCGCACGTCCTGGGCCAGGTCCGCGCCGGACCGGGCCTGCCGCTTGCGGGAGAAAAGGGCGCGAACCTTGGCCAGCGGGAAGTCCAGTCGCTGGAGGTCCCGGATGAGTTCGAGCTTGCGCAGTTCCTCGCCGTGGTAGAGGCGGAATCCCCCTTTCGTCCGGACGGCGTGCCTGATCAGCCCCAATTGCTCGTAATAGCGGACGGTCCGCAGGGTGATCCCGGCCTTCCTGGCCAGTTCCCCGATCTGCATCAGGCCGTTCTTCCCGTTCCCTTCGCTCTCCACCCCAGACCCCACTCTCCCCAGGGAACGAGATGAATTTTAACCAACCATGACGTGCCTGTCAAGTTAAGAGGATGGCAGAAACGGCAAAGTCTTACAGAGGGGATCTGCGGAGCAAATTGCGAAGGAGCCTACGCCCCGTACTTTGTCAGTCGTTCGGCGTTCGCCAGGATGAGGGGCAGCAGGTCTGGCCCACGGAGCCGCCCGTACTGGCCGGCGACGCAGGTCTTCTCCGCAAAATGCTGCACCGCATCAGGCCGGCAGCTGCGCGCGCACAGGAGGAACGGCACCGGGTGCCAGCTATGCCCTTTCAGCGCCGAAGGCGTGGAGTGGTCTCCGGTCACCACGATCACGTCCGGGTTCAGGCCGAGGGCCCGGGGGACCTGGGCGTCCACCTCCTCGATGGCGGCCACCTTCGCCTCGAAGGTGCCATCCTCCCCCGTGGTGTCCGTGCGCTTCACGTGCAGGTAGATGAAGTCGTAGGCGGCCCAGTGGGACGCCAGGGCATCGAACTCCTCGGCCACGGAGGGGCCGGTGGGCAGGGGCGCCATCCCGGCCAGGCGGGCGAGGCCGCGGTACATGGGATACACGGCGATGGCCCCCGCGTTCAGGCCGTAGAGGTCCTTGAACGTGGGCAGCGCCGGGTGGCTCGCGAAGCCGCGCAGGAGCACCATGTTGGCGGCCGGCTGGTCCTGCAGGCGGCGCCGCGCCTCGGCCACGAAGGCGTTGGCCGCCCGGGCGGTGGCCTCCGCGGCCGATGTCAGCGCCCGCACGGGCATCGGCTCGGCACCCACGCGCTGGGGGTCCGTCTCGCTCAGGGCGTCGCCCAGTCCCTCCCCGCGAAAGACGACCACGAACCGGTGCTCCCGGACCGGCCGCACGATGCACGTAGCGCCCGGCACCTGCATCCCATCCAGGCGCGCCGCCATTTCCTCGCAGACGGAGGTGGGGATGCGGCCCGCCCGGCGGTCCACGATGCGCCCCGCCGGGTCCACCGTGCAGAAGTTGCCCCGGGCCGCCACATCCACCGGGGCCAGCTCCATGCCGATGCCCAGGGCCTCCAGCACCCCGCGGCCGATCCGGTGCACCAGCGGATCGTACCCGAAGAGGGCCAGGTGCCCGGGGCCGCTGCCGGGCGTGATCCCGGGCCCCACGATCTCGAGCATGCCGCAGACGCCCCGGGCCGCCAGCCCATCCAGGTTCGGCGTGCGCGCCGCCTCCAGCTCCGTGGGTCCCCCCGGCTGGCGCGGGGCGCCGCCCAGGCCGTCCATCACCAGCAGGAGGATCTTCGACTCCGCCGGCACCACCAGCGATTTCAGCAACTCAAGGTCCATGAGTCTCGCCCCTTATCGTCGATTGACGATTTTCGATTGTCGATTGGACGGGCCAGGAGGCCGCGAAGCGCCCGAATGCTGATGCCGGCTTCGCAATCGACAATCGTCAATCGACAATTTCCAGGAATTTGGGGAAGCGGGTGAGGTTCTGGCAGCCGCCCTCCGTCACCACCACCAGGTCCTCGATCCGCACCGCGCCCCAGGCCGGGTAGTAGAGCCCCGGCTCCACCGTCACCACGTGGCCGGGCCGGAGGGCCGCCCCCCGCTTGGCGATGCGCGGCGGCTCGTGGATCTCCAAGCCCAGGCCGTGGCCCGTGCCGTGGAAGAAGCCCTGCATGCGGCCCTGCACCTCCCCCGTCTCGAAGCCGGCGGCCGTGAAGACCGCCTCCACCTCGGCGTGGATGGCCATCCCGTCCGCCCCGCCGCGGATCAGGCCCAAGGCCCGTTCCTGGGCGCGCAGCACGGCGTCGTACATGCGCTTCAGCGCGTCCGCTGCGCGCCCCTTCACCACCGTACGCGTGATGTCCGCATGGTACCGGGTCGTGAGGGACTGAGGGAAGACGTCCAGGATGATGGATTCGTTGGCCCGCAGGGGCCCCGCGCCCTCGTGGTGCGGGTCGCAGCCGTCGGCGCCGCAGGCCACGATGGAATGCCGGGCCAGACACTCCAGCTCCAGCAGGCGGCGGGCCAGGAGGGCCTTGACGGCCTCCGAGGTGAGGGGCGCGCCGCCGCGGTACAGGACCCCATCGCGCACCTCCGCCTCCCGGATGGCCTGAATGGCCTCCTCCAGGGCGACCTCCGTGCGCCGCTGCGTCTCGGCGATGTGGGCCACTTCCTCCGGGGTCTTCCGGGTGCGGGCCTCGAAGAACGGATCCGGGCGGGAGGAGACGGCCCAGCCGCGCGCCCGCAGCCCGTCGGCGTAGGCCAGGGGAAAGGTGGCCGGCACCACCACCGCGTCCAGGCCCAGCTCGCGCAGCACCTCGGCCGTGGCCTCCACCAGCCCGGGGCTCGCCACACCCCGTCCCCGCGCCCGCTCCTCGTAACGGCGCAGGGGCCACACCTCGTCCACCCGCGCCTGGCGCCGGGCGCGATCGATCTCCAGGTCGCTGGCCAGGATCAGCGAGCGGCCGTCCGCCCGCAGGTATACGAAGGGATCGGGGGCCAGGAAGCGGGTGGCATAGTACAGGTCGGCGCAGGCCTCGCTGCCGGCGATGATCAGGGTGGCCTGGGGGGGCATGGCGGGGGGCTAGCGGGAGGCCGCCCGCGGGCGCGCGCCGGCGAGCGGGCGCATCCAGACCCGGGCGGCCGAGTCCCTCCCCAGGTGCACCGTGCAGCCGTCCACCTGCAGGCGCAGCGTGCCGTCGTAGAGGCGTTCCCGCACCTGGAGGCGCACCCCGGGGATGATCCGCAGCCCGTCCAGGTACTGCAGGAAGGCCGGATCCTCGTCGTCCACCTCCGCCACCTGGAGCGGCCGATTCACCGGCGCGTCGGACAGGAGGCGCTCGCCCCGCCGCCGCCTCGCCTCGACCCCCTCGGGGATGAAGGAGCTGCCGTGGGGGCACACCCGGCGGTCGCCGAAAACCTTCATGAGTCGCGCCTCCACGTCCGGCGAGATGGCGTGCTCCAGCTTCTCCGCCTCCTGGTGCACCCGATACCACTCCATGCCCAGTACGTCCATCAACAGGCGCTCCACCAGGCGGTGGCGGCAGATCAGGTGGCGGGCCACCTCCAGCCCCTCCGGGGTGAGGCCGATGACCTTGTGCCGGTCCACGCTGACGTAGCCCTTGCGCGCCAGGCGGCGCAGCGCCGACGTGACGGCGGGCGGCGAGACCTTGAGCGCCTCCGCCAGCCGCGCCGCGATGACCCCCCGGCCGCCCTGCCCCTGGTGGTAGATGGCCTTGAGGTAATTCTCCACCGAGATGGTGGCCGCGCCGCCCCCCCCCGCCCCGCGCCGTTCCATGCCCCGGCTCACTCCGGGCCGGCGGGGCGCGCCCCCGCCGGGGGCCGCGGTCGGGTCGAGGCGGGCCACCGGGGGTGGGTGCGAACCGCCCGGCCGTGGTGAAGGCAACCTTGACAGCCAACGGACATTAGGATATCTTCAGTCCGGATATTAATGCCGGTTAAGTAGAGGGTCGTCACTGTAGTGTTTATGATACTGATTCCGCCGTCACCTTCAAGGGAAATCCGCCCCCGCGGCGCCTTGCGCGGGGATGCGCCCCCCCGCCATGGGTGAGAGGATCGCGACAGACGTTCCCGCCCCCGGGCCCACGGACGTGCGCCCGGGGGATGTGGAGACCGTGGCCGCGGCCGTCGAAGTCCTCTCCGGCCGCAGCCAGAAGGGCCGGCTCGCACGCATCCTGCCGTTCCTGGGCCCCGCCTTCGTGGCCTCCGTCGCCTACATCGATCCCGGGAACTACGCCACCAACATCCAGGGCGGGGCGCAGTTCGGTTATACCCTCCTCTGGGTGGTGCTGGCCAGCAACCTCATGGCCATGTTGGTCCAGGCCCTCTCCGCCAAGCTCGGCATCGCCACCGGCATGAATCTGGCGGAGCTCTGCCGGGAGGGCTACCGGCGGCCGATCGTCTGGGGCATGTGGGTCCTCATGGAGATCGTCGCCATGGCCACGGACGTGGCGGAGTTTCTGGGGGGCACCCTGGGGCTCAATCTCCTCTTCCACGTTCCCCTGTTCACGGCGGGCTTGATCACGGCAGCGGTCGTCTTCGGGATCCTGGCCGTGGAGCGATATGGCTTCCGCCCGGTGGAGGCGGTCATCACGGCCCTGGTGGGCGTCATCTGCGTCTCCTACGTCATCGAGACCATCCTGGACCGACCCGATCTGGGCGAGCTCGCATACAACGCCGTGGTCCCCCGCTTCGCCGGGACCGAGAGCGTCCTGCTGGCCGCCGGGATCCTCGGGGCCACCGTGATGCCGCATGTGATCTTCCTCCACTCGGCCCTCACCCAGGGCCGGGTCGTCACGCGCGATCCGGCCCAGCTCAAACGGCTCTTCCGGTTCGAGTGCGTGGACGTGGGCATCGCGATGTCGCTGGCGGGCCTGGTGAACGGGGCCATGCTCATCATGGCTGCCTCGACCTTCCATGCCAAGGGCCTGACACAGATCGCGACCATTGAGGAGGCCCACCGCACGCTCACCCCCCTGCTGGGCGCGGCGTCGAGCTGGGTGTTCGCCATCTCGCTGTTGGCCTCGGGCCTTTCGTCCTCCACGGTGGGAACCATGTCCGGACAGGTGATCATGCAGGGCTTCATCCACCGGCGCATCCCCATCTGGGTCCGCCGGTTCGTCACGGTGCTGCCCACGCTGGTGATCATCCGGATCGGGCTCGACCCGACGCGGACGCTGGTCATCAGCCAGGTCGTGCTGAGCTTCGCACTGCCCTTCGCCCTCGTCCCCCTGCTCCAGTTCACGGCGAAGGGGGAGCTGATGGGTCCCCTGGTGAACCGCCGGACGACGACCGTGGCGGCGGGCCTCGTCGTGGCGCTGATCATCGCCCTGAACCTCTTCCTGCTCCAGCAGCTTTTTTTCGGAAAGGGCTAACGCGGTGTTCCGCCACCTCCTGGTCCCCCTCGATGGCTCCGGGCTCGCCGAGGCCGTCCTGCCGGCCACGGCCTCGCTGGCCGAGCGGCTGGGCGCCTCGGTGACGCTGCTCCACATCATGGAGCGGGACGCGCCGGCCAGCGTGCACGGGGAGCATCACCTCACAGACGACCGCGAGGCAGCGCGCTATTTGGAGGATGTGGAGCGCCGCCTGGCCCTGCGCGATCGCCCGGTGTCCCGCCACGTCCACCAGGCCAGGGAAGGCAACGTGGCCCTGGCCATCGTCTGGCACGCGGAGGAACTGCAGGCCGATCTCGTGGTGCTGTGCACGCACGGGCGCGGGGGGCTGCGCGACCTGGTCGTGGGGACCATCGCCCAGCGCGTGCTCCAGCGGGGCGGGACCCCCATCCTGTTGGTTCACCCGGCGGGCGGGCCGCCGCCCCCCTTCGCGTGCCGCACCATCCTGGTCCCGCTGGACGGGACCGCCGCCCATGAACCCGCGCTGGACGCCGCAGAGGAGCTGGCCCGCGCCTTCCAGGCCCGCCTCCACCTGGTCATCGTCGTCCCCACGTCCGGCACGCTCTCGGGCGGGACGGCCGCCGTCGGCACGATGATGCCGCTGGCCACCGGCGCCCTGCTCGATCTGGCCACCGAGGGGGCCGCGGAATATATGAGGCGCCAGGCGGCGCGCCTGCGGGCCGGCGGCCTGGAGGCCTCCGCCGAGGTGCGGCGCGGGGAGATCGCCGCCAATCTGCTGGAGGCTACCGAGCGCGCCGGCGCGGACGTGATCATCATGGCCAGCCACGGCCACGCGGGCTTGGCGGCCTTCTGGCAGGGCAGCGTCGCCCCCAAGGTCCTGGCCCGCTTCGGCCGCCCCGTCCTCCTGGTCCGCGCCATCGACGCCGGCACGCCGTCCTGACGGGCGCGGGCCCCGCCCCGCTCGAGGCCCACGCCGGCCGCCGCTCCATCGCCGACCACCCGGCCGCCATCGCCGCCGGCTCCCCTCCCTCCCACGTTCGACCGGCCCCAGGGCGGGGCCCTCGTGGTGGGCGGCCCTCCGGCCCAGACACATCCCGGCGAGCTGCTGAAAAGGCCCGGCATCCCCCCCGCCTCGGCGGCAGCGGGTGGGCTGCGACGTACGGCCCAATACGCCGAGCGCGCCGCCTTGCATCTGGACCTTGTTGAGCAGCCCGGGCAAGACGAGGTTTTTCAGCAACGCCCTAGGCGTGGGATCGCGCGAAACCGCGGTGCCCCGAATGGCGGGTCGGCGGCGGGAGGGGTAGCGGAGCATGGAGGAGGCGATGATGCCGGGCCGAGGGCGATCAGGACGGGGGGGCGGATGCGGCGCGGGCGGGGACTCCCGGGGTGGGGCTCAGTCGCCGGGCCCGACGGGAGACACCGGCGTGTCACAGTTCAGCATGTGGGATCCAGGGGTCGAGGCACCCTGAGCCCTCCCCAGCATCCCCTCCCATTCCTCGAGCGG
>DASPOZ010000139.1:0-2299 GCA_035625755.1 Candidatus Sulfotelmatobacter sp. | reverse complement strand
CTCCGCCCCTATCTGATCGAGGCGGTGGGGCGGGGCATGGCGCGGGAGCTGGAGCGTTGGGCGGGGAGGGCCCCGGCGCGGGCCGCCGCCGGGCCCGGCCCGGCAGGCTGCTGAAAAAGGCCCATCTGCGGCGTTGGCGCGCTGGCGCACTCCCTGCGGCGTACCCGGCGTACGCCTCAGTCGGCGCATCGCGCGCCGCCTTGCACCTGGGCCTTTTTGAGCAGCTTGCGGAAAAGAGACTTTTTCAGCATCCTGCTGCGGGCGCGCCGGAGATGGGGAGAACATCAAGGGGTCCCGGGGGCCGGGCGTACCGGCTCCGCCCACGGGGCCGGGATCGTGGGGCCTGCTGAGAGAGGGGGCAGAGGCATGAAACCCTTCGTCATCAATCGCCATGGCCGCATCGTGTTTCCCTTCAACTTCTTTCCCGAGCTGGACTTTTCGGTGTTCGAAACCCTGGAGCAGTTCGCCGCCGTCATCAAGCGCGACTTCGAGGAGAAGGCCCCCACGGAGACCGACATGGTGGCCCGGCTGCAGGCGGGGGAGTATCCCAGCCGGTTCGAGGTGGCCCGGGATCTGGCCCTGGACCTGTTCTGGGTGAATCGCTACGCCATGACCATGTACGAGAAGCGGCCCATGCGCTGGCGGGACGTGCCCCGGCACCGGGACGACGTGTTCCTGCCGGTGTACCGGCCCTGGGACGTGAAGGGGCTGGCCGCGGCCATCGAGGCGGGCTACTACGCGCTGCCGGCGCGCTGGGACCAGAAGGCCGAGGACAGGAGCTTCGGGATCCTGCTGGAAGTCTTCCAGCACAAGCCGGGCGCCGGGGCGGAGCTTCCCCCCATCAAACCCACGGTGGCGGAGATCCTCCTGGAGCCCGGGTGCCTCACCCTGCAGCTCCCGGACTACGACCCGGACTTCCCGCGCTACAGCTACGACGACATCCTGGACTGCACGCACCCGGTGCCCGAGATCGAGGCCCTCACCCGCCAGGCGATGGTCCTCCACAACCAGTACCCGTGGAACCGGGCGAAAAGCATCCTGACCGAGGTGGGGAAGCTCCGCGGCGACGACTTCGTGGTCACCTTCCACCCGCGAAACCAGGAGGTGCTGCAGTTCCTGCGCCGGGTGAAGGCCGGGGGCCGCCCCCGGCCGGCCCTGCCCGCGGCTCTGGAGTTGAGCCGACCCATCAGGCCCTACCCGCCGGTGGTGGTGCGCGATCGCTTCCCGATCATGCCCCGCCTGGAGGCCATCACCGTGTATGAGGGAGAGGTGGCCTGCACCAACGAGGACCTGATCCGGAACCATGCCTACTGCTGGTCGCGCATGACGGCGGCGGAGATCTCCGAGAAGACGGGCATCGAGCAGCGGTTGTACAGCGCGCTGGACCTGGAGCACATGGCGCTCCTCTCGGCCCGGGCGGCGCTGGAGAAGGCCGGGCGCCGGCCCGAGGAGATCGCCGCCGTGCTGTTCTGCACCTGCACCAGCACCAAGCTGATCCCGTCCATCGCCACCTGGCTGTCGGGCGAGCTGGGCCTGTTCCAGACCCATGCCTCCTGCGACATCGTGGCGGCCTGCGCGGGGATGCCCTACGGGCTGGCCGAGGCGGTGCGCCTGATCCAGGAGGTGGAGCGGCCGGTGCTGGTGATCTGCGCCGAGAAGTTCTCGGACAAGATCGGCACGGTGCGGACGTCCCGCATGATCTTCGGGGACGGGGCGGCCACGGTGGTGGTGGGGCCGGCCCCCGCGGGGGCGGCCCCGGACATCGAGGTGGTCCAGACCTACGCCAGCGGGCCGTGGGCCGAGGTGAACTCCATCATCTGGCCCAACCGTGAATTCGACAACAACATCACGGTGTACGGCCCCGAGGTGAAGGCGCTGGTGAAGCGCTACCTGAAGCAGATGATCGGGGAACTGGCGGCGCTCCCGCACCCGGACGGCGGCGGGGGCACGCTCATGGACGCCATCGACCTGGTGGTGCCGCACCAGGCCAACAAGAACATGGTCGTGAGCCTGGCCGAGGCGGCCGGCATCCCGGCCGAGCGGATGTACTTCAACATCGAGCGGGTGGGGAACACCTCCGCGGCCAGCATCCTGCTGGCCATCCGCGATGCCGTGCGCCAGGGCCGGATCGACCGCCCCATGCGCGTGTTCGCGCCGGGGTTCGGGGCCGGGGCGGTGGGGGGCTACACGGTGATGCGGGTGGACCCGGCCGTGGTCGTATAGCAGGCTGCTGAAAAAGGCCCATCTGCGGCGTTGGCGCGCTCGCGCGCTCCCTGCGGCGTACCCGGCGTACGCCTCA
>DASPOZ010000138.1:0-9988 GCA_035625755.1 Candidatus Sulfotelmatobacter sp. | reverse complement strand
CGCGCACCTGCGCAAGACCTTCTGGGGCCGGCACCTGTGGGCGCGGGGATACTTCTGCTGCAGCAGCGGGAACGTGACCGACGAGGTCATTACCACATACATCGCGGCGCAGGCCCTCGAGCCCGATGTGGACTTCCGGGTAGAGGGGGAGGACGGGCCGCGGAGCGGCCCGCCGAAACCCTCGACTTGAGCCTGCTTCAGCGGGAACGCTTCAGCGGGCTTTAGCCTGAACCAGACCACTTCCAGTGGTTCTCCGAAGCCCTCGCCTTCAGGCGAGGGAGTGTTCACTCTCTCGCTAGAGGCCTGAGGCTGGACGCCCGATGCTGGGGCTCGGCTCTTGTTCGGGCGTCCAGCGTCGAGCCTCTAGCATCTCGCGTGGAGTCACGAGGGGACCGTGGCGCCCTGGACGGCCCGATAGATCGGGAGCGCGGTCTCCAGGGGCGGCCACGGGAGGACGCCCAGGGCGTCGTCCACGTAAGCCGGGGCCCGCATCCCGTTGAGCACGCAGGTGACGCCGGGGGTGCTGGCCACCACCCAGAGGGCCTTGCGCGAGAGGCTCTCCCCCCGCCGCTCGGGGGGCAGCAGCGGGTCCACGGCCGCGGCGACCGCCGCTGTGACGACCCGGCTTCCGGTCGCCGCCAGGTGCCTCGCCGCGGCCAGCAGCCCCGCCAGTTCGGGAAGATACCGGTCCCGCCACTCCTGCCACAGGTCCGCCGACTGCGCCCCCAGGGCCTGGTCCAGCGCCCGGACCACGTGCTCGACCTGGGGCGCGATCCGGTACGCCTCGATCTCACGCCACTGCTCCAGGCCCGGCGGGTGCTCCGCGAGGCCGGCGAGCTGGTCGGCCCAGCGGAAGAGGTCCTCCGGGGGTGTTCCCCCGCGCGGCGAGCGGAGACTGGGGGCGAACGCGCTGCGGAACTCGGCCTCGAGCTTCGCCACGGCCTGCCGCTGCGCCTCGAAGGGAGGGGCGGGGTCCTCCGCGGGCACGTCGGCGAGGCGGATCATGCTGTTGCCCACCATGGCGTTCAGCGGGCGGTTCACCAGCACCGCGATCTGTTCCTGCGCGGCCAAGTCCAGCACCGTCTGCAGGCCGTGGGGCCCGTTGTTCGGCTCCAGCGCGGCCCCCGCCTCGAACAGGTTCATGGGCAACTGGAGGACGCGGAAGCGGTGCCCGACCCCGCCGGCCGCCCGCGCCGCCTCCAGCATGCGCGTGAGGGAGGTCGCCTCCTCGTCCGCCGCGGGCGACGTGCTCGTGTTGGACGAGACGCCGTACCAGCGGATGCGACCCTCGGCCACCTGCCCCTCGAAGAAGGCGAAGGCCTCCCGCAGGCGGCGGTAGAACTCCTCCCGCAGGGCGTCCGGGCGCCCCACGCGGCGGTGCTTGGCGTCCGCCAGGAAGTACTCGGGGTTGTGCAGCAGGCAGACGTCCAGGGTCTCGAGCCGGAGCCGGTCCAGCGAGCGGGCCAGCTGGTCCCGCAGGAACTCGGGGTGGATGCAGTGCCAGCACCCGTCCATGTACTTCACCATCTCCGGGAAGGGCCTGCCGGCGGCCTCGCGTTCCTGCGCCAGGGCCAGGTTCTGCCCCTGCACGTAGCCGATCTTCGAGACGATGACGATCTCCTCGCGCCGGAGCCGTCCCTGCCGGGCCAGGTCGTTCACCACGTTCCCCACGCACCGCTCGCTGCCGCCGTCGGTGTAATTGGTGGAGGTGTCGATCAGGTTGCAGCCGGCCAGGAGCGCCACGGTCAGGGCCTCGGCGTGCTCGTCCGTCTCGTCGTCGATGCGGTATCCGCCGAATCCGATGCGGCCGGTGGTGAGCCCCGTGGAACCCAGCGGCGCGAACCCCCGGCCGAGGCGGGCAGCGTATGCGGCGCTCCCTTCCGGGGTGGCCTGCCCGGGCAGCCGGCGGCCGATGAGGCTGCGCCGGCCCGCGGCCGGCGCCCCGGCGCCATTCGCCAGGGCCGCGGCCGCCTCCGCGGGATCGGTGAGGGGGGCCCGGCAGGCGAAGTGGCGGCAGACGTAGAGCGCCGCACGGCCATCCACCAGGGTCTTGCCCGCCAGCAGGGGCAGGCCCGCGGCGCCGCCGTCGCCCAGGGACGGATCGGCCATGGCCACGATGCGGTTGGGCACGTAGCGGCGCCCCACCTCGCGGCGCAGCGCCTCGAACCCGGCCTCGCCCGGCGCGCCCACCAGCGCCAACTCCACCGGCCCTTCCAGCAGGAGGTCCACCGCCGCCAGGGTCTTGGCGAAGGCGCGGGGGTAGCGGGCGATGGCCTTGCCGTAGGCCCGGATGGCGCCCGTGGCCGCGTCGCGCAGGTCCTCGCGGTCCAGGTGGTACGAGAGGCGGGCCAGGGCGTGGGCGGCCACCGCGTTGGCGCTGGGCGTGGCCCCATCCGTCCCCTCGCGCCGGCGCATGATCAGCGCCTCGTGGTCCCGCGCCGTGGTGTAGAAGGCCCCGCCGGCGCCGTCGCCGAAGTCGCGCAGCAGGCGGTCCGCCAGGCGCTCGGCCTCGCGCAGGTGGCGGGCGGTCCCCCCCGCCTCGTACAGGTCCACCAGGGCCTCGCAGAGGTCGGCGTAGTCCTCCAGGTAGGCGCTGAGGTGCGCCCGGCCGGCCCGCCAGGTGCGCAGCAGGCCGCCATCCGGGCGCGCCAGCGCCCGCAGCAGGAAGTCGGCCGCGCGCGCCGCGGCCTCCAGGTAGCGCGTGTCCCCCAGGACCCGGAAGCCCTCCGCCATGGCGCCGATCATCAGGCCGTTCCAGGCCGTCAGGATCTTATCGTCCAGGCCGGGCGGCACGCGCCGCCTGCGGGCCTCGTACACCGCGGCCCGCGAGGCCTCCAGCGAGGCCGCCAGCGCCTCGGGGGCCACCCCCAGGGACTTGGCCGCCTGGTCCAGGGGGCGCCGGACGTTGGGGATGCTCACCCCCTCCCAGTTGCCCTTCTCGGTGATATCGTAATAGGCGCAGAAGCGCCGGGCCTCCTCCTCGCCGAGGATGGCCTGGATTTCGCCCGGCGTCCACACGAAGAACTTGCCCTCCTCCCCCTCCGAATCGGCGTCCGTGGCCGAGTAGAAGCCTCCCTCGGGCGAGGTCATCTCGCGCAGGACGTAGTCCAACACCTCGGCGGCCACGCGGCGGTAGAAGCCGTGGCCCGTCACCTGGAACGCCTCCAGGTAGGCCTTGGCCAGCAGGGCGTTGTCGTAGAGCATCTTCTCGAAATGCGGCACGAGCCACCGCTCGTCGGTGGAGTAGCGGGCGAAGCCGCCGCCCACCTGATCGTAGATGCCTCCCTCGGCCATGGCGCGCAGCGTCTTCTCCACCATGTGCAGCGCGTGGGCGTCTCCCGTGCGGCGGTGGTGCCGCAGGAGGAGGGAGAGGCCGGCGGCCGGCGGGAACTTGGGCGCGGGGCCGAAGCCGCCGTGCACGGCGTCGAACTCCTCGGCGAACTGGGCGGCCGCCGCGCCCAGCTCCGCCTCGCCCACCGGCATGGCGGCGGGCACCCCGGCCGCCTCCGTGAGATGCCGGGTGAGCTGGGCGGCCTGGTCCCGCAGCTCGTCGCGGTGGTTCCGCCAGAGGTCCGCGATGCGCGTGAGGAGGGTGGCGAAGCCGGGGCGGCCGTACATGTCCGTGGGGGGAAAGTAGGTGCCGGCGAAGAAGGGCTGCTGGTCCGGCGTGAGGAAGACCGTCATGGGCCAGCCCCCCTGGCCGTGGTTCAGGGCCAGGGTGGCGGCCATGTAGATCTCGTCCAGGTCGGGGCGTTCCTCGCGGTCCACCTTCACGCAGACGAAGCGATCGTTCATGAGCCTGGCGATGGCCTCGTCCTCGAAGGATTCGCGCTCCATGACGTGGCACCAGTGGCAGGCCGAGTAGCCGATGCTCAGGAGGATGGGCCGGTCCGCCTCCCGCGCCCGGCGCAGGGCCTCCTCGCCCCACGGGTGCCAGTCCACCGGGTTGTGCGCGTGCTGCAGCAGGTAGGGGCTCGTCTCGTGAACGAGGCGGTTGGTGTGCCGCGGGGTCGCTTCGTGGGACATGGGCCGGCGTCTCCTTGGACCGCCCGTGGCCGCCTGCGACGGCGGGGCGCAGGCGCGGGCGCGGCGGCGGGCGCTGGGGGCGGGAAAGGACCCGCCGCGGGAGCGCGCCCTAACAGGCTGCTGAAAAACTCTTTTTTCCGCAGGCTGCTCAAAAAGGCCCAGGTGCAAGGCGGCGCGCGATGCGAGGCGCGAGGCGTACTTGGTCCGTACGTCGCAGCGCCGCGCGAGCGCGCCAACGCCGCAGATGGGCCTTTTTCAGCAGCCTGCTAATGGCCCGACCCTAACGAAAGGCCGCAAGCGTGTCAACCGGCCCGGCCGCGGGGCGCCGGCGGATCAGCGCGGCGGCCGAGAGCAGGTAGAGGGCGGCGGCGAGCAGCAGCAGGAAGCGCATCCCCGTGAGGAAGGCGAGGGACTCCAGGAACCCGCCCAGGATGGCGCCCAGCAGGTTGGCCCCGAAGGCCGCGTCCTTGCGGGGCGCGGCGCGGAAGCTGGTGATGAAGATCAGGCCGGCGAAGAAGAGGGGCAGCGTGAAGAGGCCGCCCACGGCCAGCCCCTTGGCCAGCTCCGAGGGCAGGAACAGCCGATCCAACGGGAGACCGTAGAGCAGGAGGATGCTGGCCAGCAGCCCCGCGTAGCAGGGCACGTAGCCGGGCGCCGGCCAGCGCGAGGCGACGAGGTTCGCCAGCAGGATCATGACCAGCACGGCCGAGAGCACGACGGCGTTGACGATCCAGGTGGTGCCGAAGAAGAGCGCCAGGCGGCTGACGACCTGCACCTCCAGCAGCAGGAAGGCCGCGCCCAGGAAGAAGAAATGCCACTGCCCGCGCATCTCCCCGGCCAGCGACCGGCGGGCGAACAGCGCGGCCGTGGCGGCCAGCAGCACGGAGAAGACCAGATAGATGGTGGGGATGTACCGCCCCTGGTGGTACAGGAACGGCCAATCGTCCGACGCCATGGCGACGGGGGTGGGCGGATAGGCGACCGCGTGCTCCCGCACGAACGCCGCCAGCTCGCCGTCGGCCGCGAGGGCGGCGGCGATCCGCCCCGGGTCCCCGGCCACGAAGACGACGGCGCGCGAGCCGAGCCCCTCCTCGTCCCGGAACACCAGGGGGGGGCGCCCGAAGACGGCGCTCAGCATCTCCTGCATGCGCCGGCCCAGCCACTCCCGCTGCACCTCGAACTTCACCACCACCAGCCCGCCCTCGCCCAGGAGGCGCTTCGCCTCGGCGAACGCCTCACGGGTGTACACGTAGTTGTCCAGGCGGATGTTGGCGAAGCTGGAGGAGAGGGTGTGGGAATCCAGCAGGCCGAAGAGGATCAGGTCGAAGCGCCGGTCCGCGTGCTTGAAGTAGTTGCGGGCGTCGTTGACCACGGCCTCCACCCGCGGCGAGCTGTAGGGGCGCTCGGGATGGAGGCGGCGGCCCTCGGTGAAGATCTGCGGGTCGATCTCCACGGCCACGACGCGTCCCGCCCCATTGCGCAGGGCCCCCGCCACGTCGTTCCCCATCCCCGCGCCGACCACCAGGACGCGCGCGGGGCGGGGCTGGAAGAGGAAGGGGACGTTGTACGGGTCGAGCCGCAGGCGTTTTCCGGCGACCTGTTCCGGGTGGGCCGCGATGAACCGCTCCGAGAGGTCCAGCGCCCGTTGGTACCAGGTGCCGTTGGTCTCCAGCTCCACCGTCGCGACGTCCCCCGGGCGGCCGGCGGCCAGCAGGCGGAGCTTCTGGTAGGGCGACCAGATGGTCCACTCGGAAGGGGTGGCGGGCATGTGGAGCAGGGCGGCGGTGAGGGCCGCGGCCAGGAGGGTGAACCCCAGGGCCCAGCGGCTGCCGCCCACGAGGCCGGCGCAGAGCAGCAGCCCGATGAGGAACCAGACCCACGGCGGCGTGGAGAGGAAGGCCAGGGCGGTGAAGGCCCAGATCCCCAGGAGGCTGGCGGCGATGTTGAGGGAGTAGGCCCGGATCGTGTCGCGCGACGCGTCCAGGGCGCGGCCCACGATCTGCCCGAAGGGGATGAACACGAGGGTCACCAGCAGGAAGGCGCCGGCCACGGTGGCGCAGGCCAGCGCCAGGGAGACGGCCCGGTCCGCCCCCGTCAGCCAGACGGTCTTGCCCATCATGGTGACGTCCTCGAATTCTCCCATGACCTCGGACACCCACACGAAGAGGGAGGCCGGCTGGCGGCGTGCGTACCATGTGATGCCCGCCAGGGCCAGGCAGCCCCAGAGGGGGGTCAGCATCTGGACGCGCCGGCGGGAGAGGGAGGCCCCGTAGCCGAATCCCAGGAAGCAGGCGATGAGCACGAAGTTCTTCAGGTAGGCGAAGAGGCGGATCTCGGACGAGATCCAGCGGATCAGGAGCAGCTCCAGGAAGAGGCTGACGAAGCTGGCCAGCACGAAGGCGGGCTCGGAGACGGGCCGCGCGGAAGCCGGTCCCTCCGGGCGATTGCGCGCCGCCCAGGCGCAGAGCAGGGCCGCCGTGGCCCCCGCAAGCAGGAGGAGTTGCGGCAGGAACGGCTTGATGGTGGTCATGGGGCTTGGTCCTCGCGGGGAAGCTGGGGTCGTGCCGATCCGGAACGCGGGCCATCCCCGGCCCCGTGCTCGCCACTCTCCAGGCCCGGCACCTCTTCCACCACGTTGCTGAAGAAATCTCTCTTGCCCAGGCCGCTCAAAAAGGTCCAGATGCAAGGCGGCGCGCGATGCGCCGAGTGAGGCGTACTCCGGGTACGCCGCAGCGAGCGCGCGAGCGCGCCAACGCCGCAGATGGGCCTTTTTCAGCGGCCTGCTAGGTGGCGCGGCGGCGGGCGGGATGGCCGAAGGCGGTCAGGAACATCACGCTCTTGCCGCGCGCCTGCGGGGAGAAGAACCCGGTCACGTCGTCATCGTAGAAGGTGAGGCCGGTGGCGCCGAAGCGCTGGGCGTACGCGGCGAGGTACGCCTTGCCGCCGAGGATCCCTGCCTCCAGTTGGGCGGCCCGGTAGCCGCGGTTGCCGAACCGCGCCAGGATGGGGGCGAGATCGGCCAGGAAATAGACGTTCACGCTGGCGTCGGCCGGGAGGGCCTGCTCCAGCCCCAGGTAGCCCGCCTCCCGGCGGAACGTCCCCTCGCGCAGCTGCTCCAGGACGCGCGGGCCGCGATGATACACGTACATCCCAGGAGCAAGGCCGTCCACGGCGTTCACGATAAGGTATAGCGCGTTCAGCGTTACGCCGGGCGGGTCGAGGAAGTCGGCGGGGACGCCCTGCGTCGCCCGGTCCAGCAGCGTGGAGAGCTGGGCCAGGGTGATGGCCTGGTGGCCGAAGCGGCGCGTGGAGCCCCGGCGGAGGATCACCTCGGTCACCGAGTCCGCGGGGGCCTCGGCATCGGAGGGCGCCTGAAGCGCCACGGTCGGCCCGGCAGGCGGCGGCGGGTCCCCCGGGGGCGCGCCGCCGCGCCACGCGGCAGCCTCCTCCGGGGAGCCGAGTGACGAGGCGGCGTGCACGGCGCGGATCGCGGGGTAGTCGACCTCGAAGCGGGAGTAGGGCTCCACGTCGAGGTTCAAAGGCCCGATGGCCGGCGCCCTCGCGGGGGGCGGCGCGGCCGAGCGCCCGAGGGGCACGAGGGCCAGGGCGACCTCCCGGTCGCTGTCCAGGTCCAGGAGGCGGTTCACCGGCGCATCCACGAAGCCGAGGACCACACGCGCCGGGAGCCGCTGCCCCGCCGCAGTCGCCAGCAGGTTGGCCAGGATCGTGCCGGTGTCCCAGAAGCAGTGGCGATACGTGCGCGCCTCGTACTTCCAGGCGTTCCGCCAGTAGGTGCTGGTGCAGACCACCACGGCGGGGGCCGCCGCCACCGCCGGCTCCGCACCGGCGGCGTTTACCAGGACCGCGCGAAAATCCCCGGCGCGCAGGCGGCGCAGCGCGGCATCGTGCACGCCGAAGTGATAGACGCCGGCCGGCAGCCCTGGGAGGTCGCCGCAGACGACGTAGAGCTCCACGTGGTAGAGGGCCCCGGTGCAGGCGGCGGCGCGGAATTGGACCTCCACGTCCTTGCCGCGCGGCCCGCGCGTAATCCCGGCGCTCAGATGCAGCGTGGCCGCCAGGGCCGCCAGGTCGGGGACGCGCTCGCCCGGCGGGCCGGTTCCCGGCTCCGCGATGGCCTCAAGGAGCGGCATGGCGAGTGGTGGCAAGTCGCGCGGCAACGGGATGGGTTCCAGGGTCTTGTAGATCTTGAAGGGCATGGGATAGTTCGAAAAGTCCAGGAAATGGCCGGATTCGCGGACGCTCCGGTACGAATGTTTCGTCCCGTCGTGATACTCCCACGCCGCCTCGGTCTGCCGGTTGTCAGTCATGAGCATTTCGAGCCGAGGCGTTCATCCGCTCGGTGGTTCCAAGGTTGAACGGTTTGGGGGACCAGCCGAACGAGATGCCAGGTCCTTGCGGGCACGGCCGGACAGACAACCCAGCCGCCATACCGTCAGTCCTCCCCAAGGTAGATCTCCTGCACGGTGGGGTTGGCCCGGATCTCGGCCGGCGTGCCCTCGGCGATCACCTCGCCGTAGTGGAGGACGGTGACGCGGTCGGCCAGGTCCAGGGCCAGGTCCATGTCGTGCTCGATCATCACCAGGGGGATGTCGCGGCCGATCCGGCCCAGCAGCGCCAGCACCGCCTGGCGCTCGCCCGGCGAGAGGCCGGCCATGGGCTCGTCCAGCAGGAGCAGCCGCGGCCGCTGGGCCAGCGCGAGGAGGATCTCCAGGCGCCGCTGCTCGCCGTTGGAGAGCAGGCGGGCCGGATCCGCCCGGCGGGCCAGCAGGTCCACGGATCGGAGCCGCTCCGCCGCTTCCTCGTGCAGTTCGCGGTAGGCGCCCAGCGGGCGCAGGGCCACGAAGCGGGCGCGGTGGCGACCCAGCAGCGCCAGGACGACGTTCTCCTGCACGCTGAGGTTGGCAAAGAGGTGGATGATCTGGAACGTGCGCCCCAAGCCGCGCGCCACGCGCCGGTGGGGCGGCAGGGCGGTGATGTCCTCCCCGAAGAGGAAGATGGCCCCTGAGGTGGGGGGGAAGGCGCCGCTGACCAGGTTGAAGAGCGTGGTCTTGCCCGCCCCGTTGGGCCCGATGATGATGCGGCGCTCGCCGGGGGCCACGCGGAGGTCCACGGCGTTGGCCGCCGTGACGCCGCCGAAGCGCTTCGTGATTCCCTTCAGGACAAGGCAGGGACTGCCGGTGCTGGTCCCAAGCCCGGGCCCTGGCTCAGTCCTCATCCCTCACCTCATCCCTTCCCTCACCAAAATACTGAAAAACTCTCTTTTCCGCAGGCCGCTCAAAAAGGTCCAGATGCAAGGCGGCGCGCGAAGGGCCGAGTGAGGCGTACGCCGGGTACGCCGCAGCGCCACCGCTGCCGCAACGCCGGCAGCGGGAAATTGTCCAAGCGCGCCAACGCCCCGCCCGCTGCCGCAGAGGCGGCGGGGAGAAATGTCGGGCCTTTTTCAGCGGCCTGTTACTCGGGTGGGCGAGACCCGGTCTCGACCCACGATGGTGCCTCGCCGGCCGCGGGCCCCACTTCCGCCTCGGCTGCCGCCGGGGCGATGCCCCCCCGCACGAACCGTCGCGCCGCCACGGCCCGCCAGGCCGCCGCCAGGCCGCCGGGGGCGAAGAGGACGATGATGGCGTAGATGGCGCCCAGCAGCATGACCCACCGTTCCAGGTAGGCGCTGGCCACGTTCTTGAGGAGGACCACCAGGGCCGCGCCGGCCACCGGCCCCGCCAGCGTGCCGGCCCCGCCGGCGATCACCATCAGAAGGGCCTCTGCGGACGTCGTCAGGCTTAAAATCGTGGGATGCACGAACGCGTTGAAGTAGGCGTAGAGGATCCCGCCCACGCCGGCGAAGGTGCCGGCGACGACGAAGGCGACGAACTGGTACGCGGTCACGTGGAACCCCAGGGCGCGCATCCGGGTGGGCTGTTCGCGGATGCCCACGAGCACCAGG
>DASPOZ010000137.1:0-2276 GCA_035625755.1 Candidatus Sulfotelmatobacter sp. | reverse complement strand
GGCGCCATATCCGGTGTCGATGAGACACGCCTCGCCCCGGCTCACCACCAGGTACACCGAGGAGCGCGTGCCGCCGTGCGCGCTCTCCTCCGGCGTCTGGGCGTGGGGGCCGGCGATCATGAAGCCGTCCGGGATCTCGTGGTACTCGATGGTGTGCTGCATCGGTCCTCGCGGGGCGGGAGGGTCCCGGTTCTAGCAGGCTGCTGAAAAAGGCCCATCTGCGGCGTTGGGGCGCTCGCGCGGCGCTGCGACGTACGGACCAAGTACGCCTCGCGCCTCGCGCCGCGCCCCGCCTTGCATCTGGACCTTTTTGGACAGCCTGCGCAAAGGAGAGTTTTTCAGCATCATGTCGAAGGGTATCAGCTTTCCGGCGCCTTAGCGAGGGGAGGGACGGGGTGGCGACGGGTGGACGTGCGGCGGCGGTGCGGCGGGGGGCGCGGGGGCGGCTCCCGCATCCCGTAGGTCCCGAATCTGGCCGGTGAGCGCCGTCGCCTTGGCTTCCAGGCCCAGGAGCAGGTACTGGTCTCGCGCCTCCACGAGGGACGCCAGGGCCTCCTCCGTTTGGCCCGAGGCGGCGTAGGCGTGGCCCAGCGTGGTGAGGATGGGGGGCAGCCCCAGCCGGTCGCCGGCCTCGAAGGCGGCCCGCTGCCCCCGCTCCAGCCAGCCCACCGCCTCGGCGCCCCGGCCCCGGGCCACATACACGGCGCCGATGTTGGCCAGGTTGGCGGCCAAGCCCGGCTTGTAGCCCAGTTTCTCGTTGAGGCCCAGGGAGCGGCGATAATAGTCCAGCGCCTGATCGTAACGGCGCTCGGCGCGGGCGATCTCGCCCAGGTTGTTCAGGGCGGCGGCCCGGGCCTTCTGCGAGGCGCCGGGCAGATCCAGCGCCTCCCGGAAGCGGCCCCGCGCCTCCTCGAGGTTCCCCCGAGCGCGGGCGATCTCGCCCAGGTTGTTCAGCACGGTGGCCGTGCGTTCCGGGTCCTTGAGCCCCCGGGCCAGCCCCAGGGCGGGGGCAAGGCGGTTGAGGGCATCCTCGTGCCGGTCCCCGGCGGCGGCCAGCCGCGCCAGGCCGATCCGGGCGGCGATCTGCGCCTTGGCGTCCTTCAGGCGCTCGGCCAGCGCCGCGGCCTCGCCGTAGGCCGCCTCCGCCTCCGCCAGGCGGCCCCTGGCCTCGCCGGCCTCCGCCCGGTCGAACAGGTCGGCCAGCTGCCGCCGCTCCCCCGGCGCCCGCTCCGGAAGCACCGAGAGCCCAACCCATAGCGCGGCGATCAGGAGGACGAACGCGCCGGCCGTCAGCAGTCTTCGAGCGCCCGCGGTGATCCGCATGGCCGCACCCTATCACATTTGCGCGCCCCGTCCCAACAGGCTGATGAGAAGGGGCCAGCGTTTCCCCCCGCGGCCCCGGCGGCAGCAGGCGGGCTGCGATGGAAGGCCCAGATATGCCTCGCGCCTCGGGGCCCGCTCAAAAAGGGTGCTGAGGGAGAATGCGGGGGAGCGCGCGGCGGGGAGGTGGATGCCCGGAGGCCGGCAGTGCTCAGGCCGATGCGCGGCGAGGCCTCCGCCTGTTCGAGCGCGTGCGTTCAGGGCGCGGAGGGGTGCGTTCGGGGGCCCGGGGCGGAGGGTTGGGCGGGCACGGTGTCGGGCGGGCGATGGTCGGTGAACCGCCGCGCGCCCCGGTCGAAGTGGGGCAGCGTGCCGTAGGGCACCGGTTTCACCACGACGCGGAGCCCCAGCCCGTTGCGGAGGTCCCGGGCCACGGCGGCGGCCACGCCCTCCGGGTCGGCCCGGTTGACCTCCAGCCGGAGCTCCATCTCGTCCAGCTCGTGCCGGCGATAGACATCCGCGGCGAACTCGCCGACCTCCGGGAACCGGCGCACCACGTCCTCGATGGCGCTGGGGAAGACGTTGACCCCGCGCACGACCAGCACGTCATCGATGCGCCCGATGACCCCGCCTTCCGCCCTGGAGAACGTCCGCCCGCATGTACAGGCAGCCGTCTGCAAACGGACCCGGTCGCCCGTCCGATACCGGATGATCGGCATGCCGATGCGCCCCAGGTTGGTGATGACCAGCTCCCCCTCGTGGGCCGCCAGGCCCGTGGCCGGGTCGAGGACCTCGCAGATGAACTCCCCCTCGTTGAAGTGGACGCCGGCCTGCGCCGGGCACTCGAAGCCCCAGGCGCCCACCACGGTGGCCCCCACGAGATCGTAGCACCTGGCGCCCCAGGCGGCCTCGATGCGGCGCTTCGTGCCCGCCAGGCTGGCCCCCGGCTCGCCCGC
>DASPOZ010000136.1:0-5618 GCA_035625755.1 Candidatus Sulfotelmatobacter sp. | reverse complement strand
GGCGAGGCCGTGAGGGCCTTCTTCGAGAAGCGCCCGCCCGCGTTCCGCGGCGAGTGACCCCTCATGCTCCTGTCGATGGGGATGGTGCGGACCCTGGACCGCTCCTCCCAAGAGTACTCGCGGCTCATGATCCGAATGTAGTTCTAATGGAACGGCCGGCTACAACCGTGCTATACGCTGAGGCGTCACCCAACAGCGTAACGCGGCCACGCGCCGCACACGGAGGAGCCGGCCATGACAGAGTCTATCACATGCGTGGCGTTTGACATGCATCAAGATTCCATCACCGTCGCGTGGCTGCGCCCGGGGGCCACCGCGCCCGAGACGCGGACGGTCCCCAACGAACCGAAGCTGTTCCGCCGGCTCGTGCAGGAGCTCCTCGCCCGGGGGCGGGCCCGCGCCTGCTACGCGGCGGGCCCCCTCGGCGACGCGCCCCAGCGCCAGCGCGCCGCCTGGGGCTTGCCCTGCGAGGTCATCGCCCCGTCGCTCATCCCCCGCCGACCGGGCGACCGCGTCAAGACGGACAAGCGGGACGCGAAGAAGCTCGTGAAGCTCTACCGCAGCGGGGAGCTGACGCCCATCCGCATCCCCACGCCCGCGGAGGAGGCGGCCCGCGATCTCGTCCGCTGCCGCGAGGCGGCCGGCGTGGAGGCGCGGCGGGCGCTGCACCGGCTGCGGAAGTTCCTCCTGCGCCGGGACCTCCGGTGTCCGGCCGGGCGCCCCGGGACCCAGGCCTGGTGGCGCTGGGTCCACGCCCTCCGGCTGCCCGATCCCGCGGCCCAGCGGACCCTGGAGGAGTACACGCTCGCGGCCACCACCGCCCGCGCCCGCTGGAAGGCGCTGGATCCCGAGGTCACGGCGTTGGCCACCCGCGCGCCCTGGGTGGCGCCGGTGGCCCGGCTGCGCTGCTTCCGGGGGATCGATACCCTGGGGGCGGTGAGCCTGCACCTGGAGGTCTTCGACTGGCGCCGGTTCGGCAGCCCCCGGCCCTGCATGAGCTTCGTGGGCCGGGTGCCCAGCGAGCACAGCTCCGGCGGGCGGCGCCGGCAGGGGAGCATCACCAAGGCCGGCAACGCGCACCTGCGGCGGATCCTCGTCGAGGCCGCCTGGCAGTACGCCCGGCGGGCGGATCGCCGCGCGGCGGTGCGGCAGCGGCAGCAGGGCCAGCCCCCCGCCGTGGTCGCCGTGGCGCAGCAGGCCGAGCAGCGGCTGTACCGGCGGTTCCACCGCCTCGTCGACCGGGGCACGCTGCGGACGGTCGCCGCCACGGCGGTGGCCCGGGAACTGTGCGGCTTCCTCTGGGCGGCCATGGTGGAGGCGCCCGTGTAGCCGCGGGCCGACGGCTTCGTGTCGCGCTCGGGCGGCGCGTGCGCCCTGCTGGGGGAGCATCCGCGAGCCCCCCTAGGCGGTCCGGGGGCCTGACCCCGACAAGCCGCGCGCGTAGTTTGCGGCAGCTCCCGACGCACAAGAACCATGCGGTTCCGACCCGCGCATATCAGGTTGAGTCAGCGTCGTATCGCGGGCGGCCGCCGTACCGAGCGTGACGTTTTGCCTCGCGCGGGCCGCGGGCCCGCGGGCCACTCCGGTGGGCGCCATCGGGCCCGCGGCTCCCGCGCGGGAGGTTAATCGTGCGCGTTGCACAACACCCCTCGGGGGGAAGGACGGAGTCTTTTTCCTCTTGACCGGCCGTTCCATATCAGGGGGGCAGCTGGTGTGCCCCCGCCCGCCACGCCGACGGCGGGAGACAAGCTCCCGCCCTACGCCCTCCCCCGCGCTCGGCGGGAGCGGGTCGCCCGAGAAGGTGCGGGAACCGATCCCCTCCGCACGTAGGGCGCGATGGCTTCCGCGGCCAGGAGGCCGAAGGTGAGGGCGGCGGCCAGGCCGCCCACGTAGCCGCCGCGGGGGCCGCCGTGCAGGCCGCCCGTGGTGCCGCCGGCGGCGTAGAGGCCGGCGATGGGGCGGTCCATCTCGTCCAGCACCTCGCAGGCCAGGCCGATGCGCACGCCGCCCATGGTGAACGTGATCCCGGGGACCACCGGCATGGCGTAGAACGGGGGCCGCGCCAGGGCGACACGCGCCGGGTCGGCGTTGTGCTCGGCCACGGCGCGCTCCAGCCTGTCCGCCTCGATGCCGGTGGCTTCGCCCAACGCGGCGACGGAGGCGCCCTCGACAAGCGTGCCCCCGCGCTCCGCCAGGTCGGGGTTCGGGACGGGCGTGCCGTACGGGTTGTCCTTGCCCGCGGTGGTCCACAGGGCCTCGTCGAAGATCACGCGGTAGCCGCGGGGGTCCTCGGTGCGCGCCAGCTCCGTCACCAGGCGCACGCCGTCGCTGGCCCGGGTGGCGAAGCGGTCGCCCCGTCGATCCACCAGGACCCCCTGAAGGCAGAGCTTGTCCACGGAGGGGTAGGGCCAGAGGGTGTCGTTGGCGAGGGCGTCGGCGGAGACCATGTGGCCGTAGACCCGCCCGAGCCCCAAGGCCTTCGCGCCCACGGCCATGAGCATGCGCAGGCCGGCCCCGGTGGAGCCGGGCATGGCGCGGGGGAGGCACTGGCCGGCGTTGGGGCCCACGTAGCGGGCCAGCATCTCCGGGTTGCCCTGGAAGCCGCCGTCCGCCACCAGCACCGCCCTGGCGGTGCGCTCGCGCCTCCCGCCGCCGATCCGGTACGTGAGGATCCATCCCCCGCCGGCCCCCGGGCGGAGCCCCTCGGCGGCGGCGCCCAATATCACCTCGGCGCCGTTCGCCCGCGCCGCCCGATACAGCGTCATCATCGCCCGGTCCGGCCCCCGCGTCGGGACGAAGCGTCGCGCCGTGCCGAGCTCGTGCGGGAATAGGGCGAACCGCTGGCAGGGGACGGGCGACTTGGGTTTGATCTCCACCCCCTCGGCGAGCAACCAATTGGTGGCGCGGCCGGCATTCTCCGCGTAAACGCGGGCCAGGTCCGGGTCGATCTCGCCGTCCGTCTCCTCGAGCAGCCGGTTGTAGAGGCTCTCGGGCTTCTCATCCATGGCGGCCATGGCCACATGGAGCAGCCCACCGGAGATGCGGGCGTTGTTCGCACCGCCTTCAACCTCGCCCCGCTCGAGGATGACCGGCCGCACGTCAAGCTGCTGGAGGCGCCGCGCGGCCACCATGCCCGCCAGCCCCCCGCCCACGATCACACACGCGTCTGCCATCGGGCTCACCCCCTCAAAGGAGCCGTCATTCGCTCCCGCGCAAGCGTTCAACCCCGGCCCGGTACCGCTCGGGCTCCAGCTCGGCGAAGCGCCCGGGACAGGTGACGACGTCGCCCATCAACTCGGCCAGGCGCGCGCAGTAGTCCAGCGGGTATCCGTCCACTTGCAGGATGCCGGTCTGCGTCACCGCGTCGATGGCCCCCGCCTTCACCTCGGCCGCGATGATGGACCGGACCATTTCACCGGATGGCAGCGCATCGGGACGATCCAGCAGGAAGGCCAGCGCGGCCGCCACGCCGAACGCGCCCCAGTCGGAAATACCCCCGATCACGGTGACGTCCGCCGGCACGCCGGAAACGGTGCCCTGCCCGCATGGGCAGCGGCAGGTCCTGCCGTAGCGGGTCATCCCCCCGGCGGCCTCGGCCAGTGCGCCCAGCCCCAGCTCGTTTCCCTGGTCGCCGATCCCGATGGTGGGGATGCCTAGCCGTCCGGCACCGCGAAAGAGGTCTTCGAAGTGCGCCGTGGCCTGCCCCACGTCCATCCCGCCCGAGGAGTGCGGCACGCCCGCCAGGTTGATGCCCGCCTTCTCCACCGCCACCACGGCGGCCGGCCGCCCCTCGAGCAGGGCGCCGGAGCAGGCGCTGCCGGCCGCGGCCCCCGGCGCGCACGGAACGATCCGCACCGTCCCGGGCGCCGCACGGCCTTCCGCCAGCCCGATTGCGTGGCCCAGCCGGGCCGCCCCGGCCGCGGCCGCCACGAAGGGGGCGATGGCCTCCTCCGTCGCCAGCACGGGGCGCGCCTGCAGGGCCACGGCCAGGGCGCGGGCCAGCACCACGGCGCCGCACAGCCCGTCCGTCTCCCCCGTCATAATCGGATGAACGGGGAATCCGACGCAGACGACCACCTCGTCGCCCGCGCGCACCCGGTCCCGCAGGCGCCGCGCCGCCCGGAGGCTCAGCGGGTCGCCCGCCCCCCGGGCCGCCGCGTAGAGGGACCGGATGAGGCCGTGGTGCCGCGAATCGAGGGTGGCGAGGGCATCGATCCCCTCGCACACCCACGAGGCCAGGATCTCTCGATCGATCAACCTTCCCCCCGCCGGCCTTCCGGGGTGCCGGTGGCTCTATTGATCCCCTCACCCCTGCCGTGTCCCTTACAAAGGGAAAGGGAGCCTGCGTGCTTCCCCTCGCCTCCTGAGCTTCTCGAACGGGGATCGGGGTGAGGGAAAAGGTGGCGCGTGATCCTCACTCGTACTGGATGCCGATCCGCTCGCCGATGCGGCGGACCAGGGTGGCGAACTGGGGCGTGAGCCGCACGGTGGCGGCGCGCGGGCGCGGCAGGTCCACGGGCACGATCTCGGCCACGCGGCCCGGCCGCGGCGTCATCACGATCACCCGGTCCGCCAGGAACACGGCCTCGGCGATGCTGTGGGTGATCAGCATGCTGGTCTTCCGCTTCTCGCTCCAGATGCGTAGGAGTTCCAGGTTCATCTCCTCGCGCGTCAGGGCGTCCAGCGCGCCGAAGGGTTCGTCCAGGAGCAGCAGTTGCGGGTCGTGGATCAGGGCCCGGCTGATGGCCACGCGCTGCTGCATGCCGCCCGAGAGCTCGCGCGGGTACCGCCCCTCGAAGCCGCGCAGCCCCACCAGTTCCAGCAGCTCCGAGGCCCGGCGGCGGGCCTCCGCCATGTCCATCCCCAGGAACTCGGCAGGGAGCAGCACGTTGTCCAGCACCGTGCGCCAACGGAGCAGCGTAGGGGCCTGGAAGACCATCCCCACGTCCCGCAGGGGCGCCGCCACCTCGACGCCGTTCACCTGGAGCGATCCCGACGTCTTGGGCAGGAGGCCGCCCACGATCTTCAGGATGGTGCTCTTGCCGCAGCCGCTGCGCCCCACGATGGCCACGAACTCGCGTTCGCCCACGTCGAAGGTCACGCCGTCCAGGGCCTGCAGCGACCCATCCTTCGTGGCGTAGGTCTTCACCAGCTCCCGCAGGGCGATCGCCGGCGTCATGGTCCGGGTGTCACGACACCCTCACCCTGGCCCTCTCCCTCATGAAGGGAGAGGGAAACCCTGGAGTCCCCTCGCCCCCGAAGGGGGAGAGGGGCAGGGTGAGGGGACGCCGCGCTACAGGTTGCCGCGCTTTGGGAACAGCCTAGGTAAAAACTCATTGCTGTAGATGTCCTTGGCCGGCATGGTGGAGGGATCGATGTTGCGCGGCTTCAGGCTGAAGTCGCGCGTGCGGATCACCTTCTGCTCGTCGTAATGGCCGATCCCCTCCTTGGCGGCGAAGGGGGTGAGCATCAGGTCGGCCGTGATCCGGATCTCCGACCGCACCCGTTCAGGGCTCGCCTCGGGTTGGGCCTTCAGGAACAGGCGGATGGCCTCCTCCGGGTTCTCGAAGGCCCAGGCGTAGCCCCGCATGGAGGCCTCGACGAAACGCCGCACCATC
>DASPOZ010000135.1:0-4987 GCA_035625755.1 Candidatus Sulfotelmatobacter sp. | reverse complement strand
CCCGCGCAGATGAATCAGTCCCCAGCGCCCTCCTCCAGGTAGGTCAGCGCCACGGGCGGCGACGGGCTCAGGACCTCTGGCGCCCCCGTGTGCGTCTTGCAGGGCTGGACCTCCTCCCGCACCTCGCCGCCGATGATCGTGAATGTCTGTTTGCATCCGCACTGCCGCGTGATCCGCACGCTGGTCATGGCTCCGCCCCCCCTTCCACCTCGCTTCGGGGCGCCCGCGCGCCGTGCCGCCAGGACCGCCGCTGGACCGCCACGCGGACGCGGCGCCCAACGGTGCCGAGGGCCCCTAGCAGGTTGCTGCAAGAGTTGCTCTTGCCCAGGCTGCATGCCCATCCTAGTCGGCGGCCCCGCGCGCGTCCAGGGGCAACACGAGACGACGGGCGGGGCGGCCGGCGTACCCGCCGGCGGGACGGCTTGCGCCGGGCGAGGAAGTAGTGATATGTGGTGCGGGACGAGGGGACCATGGGCTTCCGCGTGTACCGGGTGGATCGCGACTTCACGCCCTTCCCCGTGATCAAGGGCGGCGGCGACGCCCGCATGGTGACGGGCGCCAGCACGGGGGCCACCACGCGCACCATGGGTTACGTGGTGATGAAGCCGGGGCAGGAAAACGTACCCCACCGCCACCCCGCCTCCGAGGACATCATCTATATACTGCAGGGCCACGGCACGGCGGTGGACCTGGACGGCGGCGCGGCGCACCCGTACCGCCCGGGATCCGTGATCCTGGTCTCCGCCGGGACGCGGCACGCGGTCACCTCCGCCGGCCCCGACGACTACATCAGCATCGGGGGCCCCTGTCCCCCCGATCGCAGCATGTTGACCGTACCCCAGTCCTGAGGAGACGGCGCCGGTGCCCATTCGGGTGTTCGAGACGGAGCAGCACGGGAAGCGGATCACCCTCGGCCCGGGCGTGGAGGCCACGGTGGTGGTGGACGGCGCCGCCGGTGCGCGCCACGCCGTGATGGTACGGCTCCGGCTGGACGCGGGGCGGGGTTACGTCTCCACCGTGCCCGCCGCGGCGGAGGACGCCTGGTACGTGGTCGAGGGGCGCGGCACCGTGGCGGACCTGGCGTCCGGCCGCGCCGAGGCCGTGGAGCCGGGCTGCGTCATCGCCATCGAGCCGAACAGCCGGGTGGCGCTGCGCGCCGGGGCCGCGCCGATGGTGCTGGTGGGCGGGCCCACGCCGCCGGGCACGCCCCTCGGCGTCGCCGAAATAGCGGGCTGCTGAAAAAGGCCCATCTGCGGCGTTGGCGGGCTTGGGCGCTCGCTGCGGCGTACGCGGAGTACGCCTCACTCGGCCCTTCGCCCGCCGCCTTGCACCTGGGCCTTTTTGAGCAGCCCGCAGGGATTCTACACCTCCGCTTATCGGAGAGGAGAGCGATGGACCTCGGACTGAAGGGTAAGGTGGCGCTGATCACGGGCGCCAGCAAAGGCATCGGCAAGGCCGCGGCGTGGGAGCTGGCCCGGGAGGGGGCGCACGTGGCCCTGGTGGCCCGGGGGAAGCCGCTGGTGGAGCAGGTGGCCGCGGAGATCGCCCGCGAAACCGGGGTGAAGACCATCGGCCTCACGGGCGACATGGCCAAAGGCGAAGATGCCAGGCGGGTGGTCCAGGAGACGGCGGAGCGCCTCGGCCGGATCGACGTCCTGGTGAACTGCGCCGGCAGCTCGCCGGGCGGCAGCATCGAGAACCTGCGCGAGGAACAGTGGCACGAGAGCCTGAACCTGAAGTTCATGGGCTACGTCCGCACCTGTACGGCGGTGGTGCCCATCATGAAGCGCCAGAAGTCGGGCCGCATCATCAACGTCATCGGGAACGACGGGATCAAGCCCATCTACTTCGAGCTGACGCCGGGCGCCGCCAACGCCGCCGGCATCAACTTCACCCTGGCCATCGCCGAGGACCTGGCCCCGCACGGCATCCTGGTGAACTGCATCAACCCGGGCCCCGTGGACACCGAGCGGTGGTGGGGGCTGGTGCGCACCCTGGCCCGCGAACGCGCGATCACCGAGCAGGCGGCCAACGCGCTGGCCGTAAAGAGCATCCCCCTCGGGCGCCTGTGCACACCCGAGGAGGTGGCCCACATGGTCACCTTCCTCGCCTCGGACAAGGCCACGTTCGTGACGGGGGCGTGCATCACGATGGATGGCGCACAGCGCAAGGCCATCATGGACAGCTGACAGGCTGCTGAAAACGGCCCGACGTCTCTCCCCGCCGCCTCGGCGGCACCGGGCGGGGCGTTGGCGCGCTTGGGCGCTCCCTGCGGCGTACCCGGCGTACGCCTCAGTCGGCCCTTCGCGCGCCGCCTTGCACCTGGGCCGTTTTGAGCAGCCTGGACGAGAAAGGGTTTTGAGCAACTGAGACACTCGGTTGGGAGGCGCTTCGTGCGGAGGGCGTCCCCGCGTTTTATGCCCGTGAGGAGGGGAATGGCCATGACGCCGTGGAATGGACGCGTGCGGTTTCTCGTTGTTGTGGTGATCCCGGCCCTCCTCGCCCTGTCGGCGGGTTCCGCCGGGGCGGCGGCGGCGCGGCGGCAGCTCACCGTGTTCTCTACCGTCACGCGGGTCACCAACCTGCCGACCCTCGTGGGCCTCAAGCTCCTGCGGCAGGATGGGATCGATGTGGTGGTGAAGGACCTGAAAACTCCTGAGGCGGTCGTCCTGGCGCTCACGGAGGGCCAGGGCGACCTGGCCCTGGCCTACGCCGCCTTCTACCCCGCCGTGGAGAAGGGGGCGGCCATCCGCGCCTTCTTCGAGCTGGCCAGGCCGGAGTTCGTGCTGGTGGCCAAGAAGGCGATCGGCACGCCGCAGGCGCTCAATGGAGTGAAGCTGGCCTCGCATTCGCCCCGCGCCACCGTGCAGTCCCTGCTGGAGCATTACTTCCGGGACCTCCCGGCCGTGAAGCCGAACTACGTCTTCATGCCGGCCGGCTCGCCGGCGCGGGCCGAGGCCCTCTTCCAGGGGGCCGTGGACGCGGCGGCGGTGGATGTGGCGGCCGCCCAGGCGGTGCTGGACCGCGCGCCGGACAAGTTCCACATCCTCATCGACCTGACCGCGGCCCCGGTCTCCAACAGCTTCCTGGCGGCCCGCAACGATTTCGCCGCCCAGAACGCCGACCTGATGAAGCAGGCGATGCGCCGCCTGCTGGAATCCCACCGCAAGGGGGCGAAGGACCCGGCCTTCTGGGCCCGGGAGGGGCAGGAGTTCTTCAAGGAGATCGAGCCGGCCGCGCTGGAGCGGCAGGTTCGCCCCCTGGTGCGGCTCTACGACCCGGACGGTGGGATCGATCGCCTGAAGGGCGCCGGCGCCGAGCAGAACATCGTCTTTCAGGTGGACGTGAAGAACCTCTCGGGCCCGGCCTCCAAGTGGAGCCCCGCACAGTTCTTCCAGGTCGCCCCGCTGGAGCAGGTCCTGGCCGAGATGGGTCGGGCCGCGCGGTAGCCGCGTGCGCCCCCTCGCCATCCGCCTGCTGTCCGTCCTGGCCCTGATCGCGGGCTGGGAGTGGGCCGGGCGGGCGCGGGCCAGCTTCGCCCTGCCCACCTTCGGCCAGACCGCTCAGGCCGCCCTGGACCTGTTGCGCTCGCCGGCCTTCTGGGAGGCGCTGGGCACCAGCGGGCGCTCGCTCCTCCTGGGCATGGGGAGCGCGGTGGTCGTGGGGATCCCCCTGGGGCTGTTGATGGGGGTCGTGGGCCCGCTGGGCCGGTACCTGGGCGTCTACTTCGAGCTGATGATCGCCATCCCCACCGCGGCCATCATCCCCCTGGTCATCCTCACCATGGGCATCAGCGTCCGCTCCTCCGCCCTCATCGTGTTCCTCTTCAGCGCCCCCTTCATCACGCTGAACGCCTGCGGTGGCGTGCGCGACGTGAGCCCCCGCCTGGCGGAGATGGCGCGGGCCTTCTCGGCCACGCGCCGCCAGTTCTTCGCCAAGATCGTGCTGCCCGCCAGCCTGCCCATGGTGCTGGCCGGGCTGCGCTACGGCCTGTCCCGGGCCTTCGTGGGGCTCATCGTGGCCGAGCTGCTGCTCTCCCCCTTCGGGGTGGGCAAGGTGATCATGGAGGCCTCCTCCATGTTCCAGTACGACCGGCTGTTCGCCGCCGTCGGCCTGGTGATGCTGGGCGCCCTCCTCGTCCTGGCGGCGCTGCAGCGGCTCGAGGCGCGGCTCCTCCATTGGCGCGCGTGACGCACGATCCCGCGGCGCCCCCCGGCCCGCTGGAGATCCGGGTGGAGGGCGTCTCCAAGGCCTTCGGCCCCGTCCGCGCCGTGGAGGACGTGTCCCTCACCGTCCGCCCCGGGGAGTTCGTCACCCTCATCGGGCCCAGCGGCTGCGGCAAGACCAGCCTGCTCAAGATCATCGGGGGGCTCATCGCGCCCGGCGCGGGGCGGGTGCTCATCGGCGGCCGCCCCGTGCGGGGCCCCGGCCCCGAGCGGAGCATGGTGTTCCAGGACCACGCCCTGATGCCCTGGGCCACGGTCCTGCGCAACGTGGCCTTCGGGCTGGAGCTGCGCGGCGCCCCGCGGGCGGCGCGCGAGGCGGCGGCCCAGCGATACATCGAAAAGGTCAAGCTGGCCGGCTTCGAACGCCACTACCCGCACCAGCTCTCGGGCGGCATGCAGCAGCGCGCCGGGCTGGCCCGGGCGCTGGCCGTCAACCCGCGCATCCTCCTCATGGACGAACCCTTCGCCTCCGTGGACGAGCAGACCCGCCGGCTGTTCCAGGACGACCTGATGGCCGTGTGGGGCGAGGAGCGCAAGACCGTGGTGTTCGTCACCCACAGCATGGAGGAGGCCATCTATCTTTCCGACCGGGTCTTCGTGATCAGCCCCCGCCCGGGCCGCTTGGCGGAGACCCTGGATGTGCCCCTGCCCCGGCCCCGGGCGGAGCACGGGGTGCGCGGGGATCCGGCCTTCGCGCAGCTCGTGGAGCGCCTCTGGGAGACCCTGAGGAAGCTCCAGTAGGCCCCCGCGGGTTCGGCGAA
>DASPOZ010000134.1:0-6620 GCA_035625755.1 Candidatus Sulfotelmatobacter sp. | reverse complement strand
AACTCCCGCTTGTTCATCCGCGTCCCTCCGGCAGATGCGGGTAATGGCATTGGCAGCACAGATATGGACTGCCGTGGGTGGTCAAGTCGATCTTGGGCGCGGTCTTTTCCGCAGCGTCCTTGGCGTGACACGTGCCGCAGAATTCGCGCGCCTCGGGCTTGGAGGGGGTTGCGGTCCTCGGCTCCGTCTTGTGCCGCTCGGGCACGGTGTGGCAGGTGGTGCAGCGGAGGAGGGCGTGGCTGGATACGGCCTTGGTCCGCTCGATCTGCGCGTGGCAGGCCTCGCACGCCTGGGGCACCTTCTGGGGCACCGGGTCGTGGGGGTTGTGACAGGTGATGCACGGTTTGAGCGGGTTGTGCGCCGTCGGGTTTATCTGCGGGAAGCCCGTCGGTCTCGACGCGTCGTAGGCGTGGCACACCGGGCAGAACTTCCGGTCCCGCGGGGCGGGCGGCTTGCCTCCCATCGGGTTCTCGGCGTGCTGCGTCGCCGGGCCGTGACACCCCTCGCACGAGAGGGTCTTATGGTACCCCTTGCGCAAGTTGACGCCGATGTCGCCGTGGCACATCTGGCAGGTGGTCGAGCCCGCGAACTTGATCGGCTTGAGCATCTCGCGCTGGATCGCCGACGATTCCTGCAAGTCCCTCGCAACGAGGGCCCGCGGGACCACGAAGAATCGAACCGCCAGCGCGCCGCCGACGATCACGCCGATGACGATGGCAAGGCGGTTGACCTGTTCAGGGATCTTCACCCATCATCTCCTTGTCCACGAGGGGACCGGGCTGCATCGCTGCCGCTGAAAGCGATTTCAGACGACCGCCGCCAAAACCCGCGGCGCGTGGGCCCTGGGCCGGTTCGCCGGTTGTATAGCAACGCAGGTGCCAAGATCGGAAGACTCCAATCCATCGCATGATGAATCTATCCCTCTGTTTCTAAAAGCTTCCCCCAACAATCCCACCGGTGGCTTCCGGCCCCCGTGGGACTCCCCTTGTATACCTGGGGCGCCCCTGCCCCAGAGGGCCCCTCCGGCCCACCCCCAACGTGCGGATAACACATACCCCGTGCGATGCGGCAAGGCCGCCCCAGGGACAGGCCGGCTGCCGTGCCCCAGGCCGCCGACGCCAGCACGTGGGATTTTCTTGGGCCAGGGGATGGTGGCCATGCTTCGATCGCACCGCGGACCATGGGTGATCGGGGCCTCTGCCTCCAGTCCCGCGGCCAGTGGGCCGCCGCACGGAGAGGCTGGGCAAAGGGAGTGGCGGGGGCCGGCGAATGTTCCCCTCCCGCCGCCCCTCGGGGCGCGGAGGCAGGCAAGGCCGCGCGAGGCGGCCCAGGGGGCCAGGGACTTCCCCCCGCCGGTCCTGATGGTCAAGGAGATTGCGCCGCGAGGTCAGTTCGTCCGGTGGCAGGTGGTACAGCGGGCGGCCTCCATGGCCGCGAAGGCTTTCTTCCCGTCGTGGCAGGTGCCGCAGTTCCGGCCGGCCGCCATGCTGGCCATGGTGAACTTCTCCGTCCCGCGCGGCATGGTAAACGGCTTGGGGTGGCAGTCCGCGCAGTTCGGAATGCGGGTCATATGACGGGCGTGGCTGAAGAGCACGGGAGCGGGTGAGCCGGGGGCGCCCGTGTATTTGATGTCCCCGCCGCCCACCTGGGCGGGCGGGGCGGCCGAAGCCGCCTTGGCCTCTCCCGCCTTCTCGGCGGCCTTGGCGGGCGGCGCCGCGGCGGGGGCCCCGGGCGCCTGGTGGCAGGTCATGCACCGGGTGCTGTCCATGGCCGCGAAGGACTTGGTGCCGTTGTGGCAGGCCCCGCAGTTCTGGCCGTCCGCCATGCTGGCCATGGTGAGGCGGCCCTTTCCCCGCGCCATCGCGAATAGGCGTGTGTGGCACTCGGTGCACCCCAGCCCCCGCGGCTCGTGCGTGGCATGCTGGAATGTCACGGGGCCGAGCGAGCCGGCGGCGCCCCGGAACACGATGTCACCGCCGCCTTCGGGCCCCAGCTTCCGCGGGTGGCCAGCGGCCGCCGGCGCGCCGGCGGCCACCCGGCCCGGCTGCTCGAATCGGTGGCAGGTCCAGCAGTCGGCCCCTGCGTTGTGGTCCCGCTTGTTGGTGTGGCACGCCTCGCACGTGCTGCGCGTGGTCACTTTCCATTGGTGAGGGCGGTGGCAGTTGGTGCAGGCCAGGGTCTTGTGTAGGGCGCCCGCGTGCAGGCCGATGCGCTGCACGTGGCAGGCGCTGCACGGCTCCAGCGGCCGCACCACCTGCTCCTTCAGGTGACAGGAGGAGCAGGCGAGGGCCACATGCACCTCGGACTCCCGCGCGTGGCACCCGGCGCACGACGCCTGGAGCGCGATGCCCCCGCTGTGGCACTGGTTGCAGTTGAGCTCCGCGTGCCGGCCGTCGAGCTTCCAGGGGTGGGCGAAGGCCGGGTCGGCCTTCGCCCGCACCAGCGTCTGCCCGTCCTTTCCCCTCACCAGGAAATCGTGGCAGACGGAGCATTCGCGGGACAGGGCCTTGCCGTCGGCGCTGAGGTGCTTCCCGTCGTGGCAGCGGAAGCAGCCCGGGTATTCCTTGTGGCCGATGTTCTCGGGATACATCCGCCAGTTGGCGCCCATGTAGGGGAAGTTGTTCTGCCGGTAGATCTGCTGGATCTCCCGGATGGCGGCCTCGATGGCTTCCTTCCGGCTCGCGGCGATGGCCGGGTACCGTTCCTTGTAGACGGCGGTCAGGCTCTCCCGGATGCGCTGGTTCGCCTCCGCGACGGAGACGTAGTTCTCCGCCAGCACCGCCACGCCCAGGCGCTTGATGTAGGGCAGCGTGACGTCGATGAGGCCCCGGGCCAGGGCGGCGTTCATGGCCCGGTCCGGCGAGAGATAGACGTGGGACGGCCTGTTGTGGCAGTCCATGCAGTCCATCCGCCGCTTGGGGGCCGCCTGGAGGGCCTGCGGCGAGATGGGGTTCTCGTGCGAGAGGTACTCGGTGACCCGGCCGTCCGGGTGCTCCACCCGCACCCAGGGGATGATCTGGCGCTTGGGATCCAGTTCCACGTAGGTCACCTTGTTGTTGATGTTCATGTGCCAGTGGATGCCCGGGCTTCCACCCTGCATGGGGCTCCCGCCGCCGGTCTTGATCAGGAGCACCGTGTCGATCCGCGTGTTCCCCGGGTCCGGCTCGAAGTGGGTGCGGGTGACCAACTGGGCGCCGAAAAACTTCTGGGGCCAGTGGCACTGCTCGCACGTTTCCTGGGCCGGCCGCAGGTTTTCGATGGGGGTGGGGATCGGCCGCGGGTAGATGTTGCGCAGCACGGCGTAGACCTGGTACAGGCCGGAGAGCTTGGACTTCACGTACCAGCCCGCCCCCGCGCCCACATGGCATTCGGCGCAGGTCACGCGGGCGTGAGGCGACTTCTGGTAGGCCACGAACTCCGGCTCCATCACCCGGTGGCAGACCTCGCCGCAAAAGGTGACGGACTCGGTGAAGTGGTAGGCCTGGTACGTCCCCACCGCCCCCACCAGGGAGATGGCCACCCCGACCAGGATCACGGTGAAGACGAGGCGGCGCGCCCGGGGCTCGTTGAGATCGATGCGGGGCAACTGGAGAGGTTCGCGCCCCGCCCTGCGCCGCCGGGCCTCCCACACCGCGCCGACGATGGCGAGGCCGAGCCCGAAGAGCGCCACGCCCGGCAGGACGAGATAGAGGATGATACCCACATAGGGGCTCGGTTTGGCGCGGAAGTAGTCTGCGAGGAAGAGGAAGATCGCCGGGGGGATCGTGAGGATGAAGATCCCTATCCCGATGGCGCTGATGGGATTTTCGAGGAGGCGGGGGCGTCTCGACGGCATCCAGGATCACTTCCCCGGCATGGCACGGGACTGCATGCCGACTCTATAACGCGCGCAGCCGATCGTCCGGGGACGACCCCTGGTCCCCGGGCTCGCGCCAGCGCTCCGACCGGACACGACGATGCCGCACGGGCGCCCGCGCCCCCGGCCGGGGGTCGGCGCCCGTGCGGACCCGTCGAAGGGCAGGGCCGTCAGGCCTTATGACATTTGGCGCAGCCGGCCGCGTCCTTGGTGCTGAAGGCCTTCTGCCCGTTGTGGCAGGCCCCGCAGAACTTCCCCCCGTTCATGGCGTCCATGGTGATGGCCTGGGTCCCGCCCTTCTTCATCTGGAAGTTCCCAGGCGCGTGGCAGTCCATGCAGTTCGTGACCTTGGCGTCGGCATGCTTCTGGTGGCTGAACGTCACGGCCCCCAGCGTATTCTTTGCGCTCTTGGCAAAGGTAAAGTCCGGCGGCACGGGCATGGCCGCTGCCGCAACGCCGACAGCCACCATCACCCCCAGGACCGCCAGCCAGCCCCATGAGATCCTTCGCGGTTTCACCATCGCTCAACTCCTCCTTTCTGTGGCCCCCCCGGGCCACGTTTGCCTCACCGCCCCTCCATGCGGCGGATCTGGAGCACCAGCCCGACCACCACCGCCAGGATGGCGGCCAGCGGGATGAGGCTCCATCGTTTGCGGTACCCCAGCTCGTCCAGCGCCTCCTGGCCGGCGCGATAGCCCTTCTCAGCCAGTTCGATGCCGGGCCCGGCCACTTTATTCAGCCGCTCGGGGTTGAAGATGTGGACCTCGTTCCGCGCCTTGATGAGGGCCGTCCGCGCGTTCTGGAAATCATACTTGGCGTCGCTCACCTCCATGCCGGCCCGCTCGGCCTCCGCCAGCTTCGCCGCCCCCCGGTCGATGGCCCCGCCCAGCTCGGCGATGGTCTTCCCCATCTGCTCCGCCGCCTTGTACCCGGCGCTGCCGGGGGCGTGGCAGCGGATGCACAGGGCCTTCTCGCCTACCCCCACCATCTGGTCGTTGGTTCGGAGGATCTTGTGGTTGCTGTGGCAGGTGGCGCATTCGGGCAGCTGCCGCCGGTCGAAGGCGGCATGATGCGGGCTTTGCAGGAAGAGGTCCTTGTTGATGACGTGGCACTGGCCGCACACGCCGGCGATGGACGTGACTTCGGGGGGGAAGGCCCCGTGGTTCCCGTGGCACTTGTTGCAGGTGGGAGCCGCGAGGTCCTGCCGTTTGAGGAGCAGCTCCCCGTGCACGCTTTCCCGGTAGTTGGCCAATTGGTCGGTGGGGATCTTGTACCCCTTCATGTACTCGGCGTCGCCGTGGCAGTGGCCGCACGTCTCGGCCACCCTCACCGGGAACACGCGGGACTGGGCGTTGTTCGCCGGCAGGATGCTGTGGACACCGTGGCAGTCCGTGCACACGGCCACCTTCGTGTCCCCCGCCGCCAGGCGCTTGCCGTGGATGCTGGTCTGGTACTGGCTGAACTGGTCCGTGCGGATGGCGGGGTTGAAGGGCCGCATGAACGCCGGGTCGCCGTGGCAGCGGCCGCAGAAGCGGGGCACATCCCGCCGGGCCGGCCGGCCCACGAAGCCCTTGGCCTTGGCCATGGCCTCCATGTCCATGCGCGCAGGGTCGCCGCCGTGGCAGTCGGCGCACGAGATGCCCTTGGCCGCGTGCACGTCCGCCTTCCGGTCCTCCAGGGGCTTGGCCACAGGCCCGCCCACGGCCTGGTGGCAGGCGGTGCACGTGTCCGGCCTCTCGCCCGCGGGCTCGTGCGCCGCCCGGGCCGCCCCGGGAAAGACGAGGAAGAGGAGGGCCGCGAGGATCGGGATCGCCAACACGGCGTCAGTACGGTTTGACATAGGCCAGCGTGATCATCGTGAGCATGAAGACGATGATGCCGATCCCCGCCCACGTGAAGAAGGGATGGCGCCGCCCGCGGGCGGCCCACCGGTCCAAGAACGGCACCAGCACCAGGAAGGCCGCCCCCGCGTTGAAGGCCAGGATCCCCAGCACCTCGCCATCCATCCCCAGGACCTTCCCCGGGATGTACTTCAGGGACTGGGACATGAAGGTGAAGAACCACTCGGGACGGATCCCGGCCGGGGCCGGCGCGAAGGGATCCACCTTCACGCCCAGCTCCCAGGGGAAGAAGATGGAGAGATACAGGAGCACCGCCAGGGTGCCCGCCCAGAGCACCGCCTCGCGCAGGAAGAAATTGGGCAGGAACGGCATCTCCCGCGGGGGCGCCGAGGGCCTGCCCGCCGGGATGAAGGGCGGGCTCATGCCCTGACGCTGGATCAGCAGCAGGTGGCCCAGGAGCAGCGTCGTAAAGATCATGGGCAACACCGCCACGTGGATGCCGAAGAACCGCGTGAGGGTGGCCCCCGTCACGTCCTCGCCGCCCCGCAGGAAGGTCTTGAGGAACCCACCCACCAGGGGCACGGCGCCGGCGATGTCGCTGCCCACCTTGGTGGCGAAGTAGGCCAGCTCGTTCCAGGGCAGCAGGTACCCCGAGAAGCCGAACCCCATGGCCAGGAAGAGGAGCAGCATGCCCGAGACCCAGGTCAACTCCCGTGGCGGCCGGTAGGCCTTCAGGAAGAATACGCTGAAGAGGTGGAGGAAGGCCGTGAAGATCATCAGGTTGGCCGCCCAACTGTGGGTCGAGCGGACCAGCCACCCGAAGGGGACCTTGGTGACGATGAATTGCACGCTCTCGAAGGCGGTCTCGGCGGTGGGCTTGTAGTAGAGCAGGAGCAGGATCCCGCTGGCCACCTGGATGGCGA
>DASPOZ010000133.1:0-10901 GCA_035625755.1 Candidatus Sulfotelmatobacter sp. | reverse complement strand
CCCCCGGGTCCCTCACCATCGTGGGCGGCGCCGCCTACTCCGTGGGCGGCCCGCCGGCCGCGCCCGACGCCGGCACGCCGCCCCGAAGCCCCAGCGCGTCCGCCACCCCCCGCATGGCCTCGATGACGAAGGCGATGTGCTCGTCCAGCGGCACGCCCAGCTCCTCGGCGCCCCGCACGATGTCCTCGCGCTTCACGTTCCGGGCGAAGGCCTTGTCCTTCATGCGCTTGCGGACGGAGGCGGCCTCCAGGTCCAGCACGCTCTTGCTGGGGCGGATCAAGGCCGCCGCGGTGATGAAGCCGCACAACTCGTCCACGGCGTACAGGGCCTTGTCCAGGCGGCTCACGCGCGGCACCCCGGTCCGCTCCGCGTGGGCCTGGATGGCGTGGATCACCTCCGGCGGGGCGCCCAGCCGTTCCAGCACCTCGCGGCCTTTGAAGGGATGGTCCTCCAGCGAGGGATACCGCTCGTAGTCGAAGTCGTGGAGCAGGCCGGCCAACCCCCACAGGTCCTCGTCCTCCCCGAAGCGGCGGGCGTAGGCCCGCACGGCCGCCTCCACGGCCAGGGCATGCTTTCGCAATCCGTCACCCTGCGTCCACTCGCAGAGCAACGCCCATGCCGCCGGACGGTCCACGAATCCCCCCGCGGGGAAGGCCGGCGCCGCGGCCCCCCCGTCCATCGGTCAGCAGGCTGCTGAGAAAAGCCCATCACTTCATTGCGGATTGCGGAATCCGCGCGGCGCCTTGCCTCTGGACCTCTTTGAGCAGCTGGGAAAAGCGAGAGAGCCTCAGCGCCCGGTCAGACCGTGAAGCTCAGGACGAAGCTGAGGGCCCAGACCGCCACCCCCCAGGCGGAGATCCGGGCGGCCTTGGTGACCTCGCCGAACTTCGCCCGCTCGATGGCCTGCACGTCGTACAGCTCGTGGGCCATCTCCTCTAGGACCTCATCATCCCTCAGCCCACGCACGGCGGCCAGGTAGGCCTCTCGATCCCGGCCCAGCACGTCGTGGCACCAGTAGAGCCGACGCCGGCCCCCGGAATACGGGCCCTCCCGGGGGGCGAAGCGCGGGTGCATGGTGGCAACGGCGAAGCTGAGGGCGGCGAACATGAGGCCCAGGAAGACGCAGGAGAGGAGGAACGTGGCCACGGCCAGGGGACTGACCCGGGCCGGATCGCGCAGGGCCCGCACGACCACGTCCACCCGGCCGCTCAGGAGGGCCATCAAGATGCCGAAGATCACGAAGAGCATCTCCGCCTTCTGGTCGGCGAAGCGGATCATGCTCTGGGCGGTGGTATACGCGGACGCCACGAACCGCAACTGGCTGCCCACCATCCCGTCCCCTCCCTGGGTTCTCCCCGAGGCCCGCGTCCGGAGGCCACCCACGGCCCCGACGGACCCGCACGCCGGCACCCCGGCCGGCCGCCGCCCGGACGGGCCTCCGGGGGACGGCCCACGGACCGGATCACAAGAAGATGGTCAGGACCACGAACACCTGCCACACCATCAGGGCCACCGCGGCAGACCAGGTGGCCCGCTGGATCCGGTCGAACTTCAGCTTCTCGATGCCCTGGACGCTGTAGAGCTCGTACACCATCTCCTGGAGCACCTGATCCTCGGACAGTCCCTTCAGGGCCTCCAGGTACTCGCGCAGGTCCCGCCGCTCCACATCCTGGAACCAGTAGAGCTTTTGGTGGTCGGGGGCCTGCGCGGACGCGCTGAAGGTGGGGGTGATGGTGCGCAGCGCGTACAGGAGGGAATGGCCCATCAGCGCAAGGAAGGCGCAGAGGAGCACGAGGGCGGCCAGCGACAGGGCCCCCACCGCCTCCCCCCGCAGCGCCGCCACCAGCTTCCCCATGCGCGCGCCCAGGAGGGCCAGCAGGATGCCGAAGAACACGAAGACCACGGAGGCCTTCTGGTCCGAGAAGCGGATCATCCGCTGGGCGGTGTCGTAGGCGGACAGCACGAAGTCGAGCCGGAAATTCATCCCCTCCCCTCCCTCCCGCGCCGCCCCGGCCGCGCCCCGTCCCCCCACCCGGCCCGTCCGCCGCCCGCGCGGCCGGGTCAGGCCCGGCCCGCCTCGCCCAGATCGTCGTGGATGGTGTGCACCTGGGTGATGGTGAAGGCCTTGGTCCCCCCCGGAGTCCGCACCTCCACGGCGTCCCCCGCGCGTTTTCCGGAGAGGCTCCGCCCGATGGGCGCGGCCACGGAGATCCAGCCCCGGGCCGTATCCACCTGCTCGGCCGCCACCAGGCGGTACACCTTCTCCTCCCCATTCTCTTCGTCGCGCAGGTGGACCGTGGAGCCGAACCCCACCCGGTCCCGGGGGATGGCGTTCAGGTCGATCCGCTGCAGCTCCGCGATGCGCCCCCGCAGGAAGGTGATGCGGGCCTGCACGAACCCCTGCCGGTCTTTCGCGGACTCGTATTCCCCGCTCTCGCGCAGGTCCCCCAGCTCGCGCGCGTGGCCGATGCGCTTGGGCAGCTCGACCCGCAATTCGCGCTCGAGCTCGGCCAGCTCCTCGCGGAGCCCCGCTACCACGTCGTCGATGGCCACGTCGTCCTCCGTCCCGAGTCCCGAGTCCTGAGTCCCGGGTCGTTCCTCACTGGTCCTGGTGCAGCGGCCCCGGCCGGCCCCCCGCCCGTCCCCTGGCACCCCCGAGGGGGGCGAGGGGACGATGCGGGACGTCTCACTCGTTGGCCAGGGCGAGGGCGGCATGGAGCAATACGTTGGCGCCGTTCTCGCATGCCGCATCGTCCGCGTGTTCCAGGGGCGAGTGGCTCCGACCGTCCCGGCAGGCCACGAACACCATCCCGGCCCGCGCCACCCGGCCCACCACCTGGGCGTCGTGCCCCGCCCCCGCCGGCATGCGATGCGCCTTCAGCCCCAGCGCCTGGGCCGCGCCGGCGATGGCCGCCTGCACCGCCGGGGCCATGGGCACCGGATCGATCCGGAGCAGGGGGGCGATCTCCACCTCCAGCCCCCACGCCCGGGCGGCCGCCGCGGCCAGCTCGGCGCCGCGCGCGGCCAGGGCCTCCAGCGCGGCCGGATCCTGCTCCCGCAGCTCCAGGATCAGCTCCGCGCGCTCCGGCACGATGTTGGCCACGCCGGGGTCCGCGCGGAGCACGCCCACCGTGGCCCGCCCGTGGGGGGCCGCCTCCAGCCCGAGCCGGTGCGCCCGCACCACCAGGTCCGCCGCCGCCACCAGGGCGTCCTTCCGGGCGTCCATGGGCGTGGTGCCGGCGTGGTCCGCCCGGCCCCGCATCGTCACCGCCCACCGGCGGATCCCACAGATCGTCTCCACGATGCCGATGGGCAACCGCAGCCGCTCCAGCACGGGGCCCTGCTCGATGTGCAGCTCCAGGTACGCGTGGATCCCGGCGGGGTCGCGCCGGGCGGCCGGGGCCTGCATCGCATCCAGACCGCGGCGCGCCATGGCGTCCGCCAGGCGCAGGCCGCGCACGTCCTGCTGCGCGCGCACCATCTCCGGCGTCAGCGCCCCGGTGAAGGCGTAGGAGCCGAAGAAGCCGCCGAAGGCGCCCTCCTCGTCCGTGAAGGCCACCAGCTCCAGCGGGCGCTTGAGGCGCAGGCCCCGCTCCCGCACCACCCGCAGGGCCTCCAGGGCCGCCAGGGTCCCCAGGGCCCCGTCGAACATGCCGCCGTTCGGCACCGAGTCCAGGTGCGATCCCAGGAACACCGCCGGGCCCCCGCCGTCCCCGCTGCGGGCGGTGATGTTGCCGGCCCCATCCAGGCGCGGCTCGAGGCCGGCCTCCCGCAGGCGCCCCTGGAACCAGCGGCGCGCCTCCATGTCGGCGTCGCTGAAGCTGGGCCGGGTGATGCCGCCCCCGGGGGCCCGCCCGATGCGGCCCAGCGCCTCCAGGTCCGCCTTGAGGCGCGGGAAGTTCACCCGCTCAACGCCCATGCGTGATTGTCGATTGACGGTTGTCGATTGTCGATTGGTCACATCGGAACGGCGCGCATCGCGCGCCATCCACCATTGGTCATCGGTCGGCGGTCGGCGGTCAGCGGTCGTCGGTCATTGGGTGGTGGCCGCGCGCATGCGCCGGACGGATTCGGCCTTGCCCAAGAGCTCCAGGATCGGGAAGAGGGGCGGGCTCACGTCTACCCCCAGCACGGCCACGCGCGTGGGCTGAGCCAGTTGCACAAGCTTGAGCCCCCAGGCCTCGGCCCGGGCCCGGTAGAGCGTCTCCAGGCCGGCCGCCGTGAACGGCTCCAGCGCCTCCACTTCGGGGAGGATCTTCCCCAGCCGATCCCGCCCGTCGGGCGTCAGGTGCCTGGCCGCCGCCCCCGGGTCCACGGCCACGGCGTCGCGGAACAGCGGCAGCGAGGCCTGCGCCACCTCCGCCAGCGTCCGGGCCCGCTCCCGGAACAGGGCCGCCACCCGTGCCCGCCAGGGCGCCTCCCGCGCCGCCAGCGCCGCGCCGTCCAGGCCGGCCGCGCGCCAGAAGGGTTCCAGGCGGGCGGCCAGCGCCTGCGGGTCCGCCTGGCGCAGGTAGTGCCCGTTCAGCCAGTCCAACTTCTTCTGGTCGAAAACGGCGGCCGTCTTCCCCACCTTCTCCAGGGTGAAGTGCTGCACCATCTCGTCCCGGGTGAAGGTCTCCTGGTCCCCGTGGGCCCAGCCCAGGCGCACCAGGTAGTTCACCATCGCCGCGGGCAGGTACCCCAGGTCGCGGTAGGCCTCCACCGAGGTGGCGCCGTGGCGCTTGCTGAGGCGCGTGCGGTCCGCCCCCAGGATCATGGGGATGTGGGCGAAGGCCGGCACGGGATAGCCCAGGGCCCCGTAGAGGAGGATCTGGCGCGGCGTGTTGGAGATGTGATCGTCCCCGCGGATCACGTGGGTGATGCGCATCAGGGCGTCGTCCACCACGGCCGCGAAGTTGTAGATGGGCAGGCCGTCCGCCCGCAGGATGACGAAGTCGTCGATCTCCGTGTGGTCGAAGCCCACGTCCCCGTGGATGACGTCCCGCCACGCCGTCCGCCCTGCCGCGGGCACGGCGAAACGCAGCGCCGCCGGGCGGCCCGCCTCCGGGCCGCGTTCGCGGCAGGGGCAGAGGCCGCGGGGCGGACGTTTCGCCGCCAGGGCCGCCTTCCGCCGGGCCTCCCGCTCCTCCGCCGTGCAGGTGCAGGGGTAGACGCGGCCGGCCTCGGCCAGCCTCCGGGCATGCTCCCGGTACAGGTCCATCCGCTCCAATTGGCGGTACGGCCCCGCCGGGCCCCCGGTCTCCGGCCCTTCGTCCCAGTCCAGGTCCAGCCAGCGCAAGGAGTCCAGGATGGCGCGGGTGGCCTCCTCGGTGGACCGCTCCACGTCCGTGTCCTCGATGCGCAGGATGAAGGTCCCGCGCGCGTGGCGGGCGAAGAGCCAGTTGTAGAGGGCCGTGCGCGCCCCGCCCACGTGGAGGTAGCCCGTGGGGCTCGGCGCGAACCGCACCCGCAGTTGCTCGCTCATGGCTTCCTTCGCGTGCCCCACGCCCTTCGCGCCATACGGTCCCTCACCATGCGCGCGTGCGCAGGAATTGTTGACCAAGGGAGGGCCGGCGTCAAGGTGTTAGTGCACAAGGGCGTCCGAAGGCGCCCCGGGGGAACCGGCGTCGCGAGGCACCACCCGCCGGGGGCGATCCGCGCGGTGCGATGCCCGGCCGCCCGATCCGCACCCGTTCCCGACCTCAGGGGAGCAGGCTGGGAAATCGGTAAGCATGGCGAAGGCATGCGGCCGCCGGACGGCGCAGGCCGCGGCCTCAGAGTCCCAGCAGGCGGGCGGCGTTCCCGCCCAGGATCTTCCGCTGGGCCTCCGCGCCCAGGCCCGCCCCCTCCACGAAGCCGACCGGGTCGGGCAGCATCATGTCGAACGGGTAATCTGTCCCCAGCACGATCCGGTCGGCGCCCAGGGTCTCCACCATGTAGCGCAGGGCGGGGCCGTAGAACGTGATGGCGTCGAAGTAGAGGCCCTCGAAATAGGCGCTGGGGGGCTTGGGCGTGTGGACCTTGGCCTCCGGGCGCACCGTCCAGCCGTGGTCCAGCCGGCCGCGGGCGAAGGGTAGGTAGCCGCCCGCGTGCACCGCCAGCAGCCGGATGCCCCGATGGCGTTCGAAGTGGCCGGAGAGGATCAGCCGCGTCACCGTGGTGGTCGTGGCCAGCGGGTTGCCGATGATGTTGACCAGATAGTAGGGGAAGAGGGGCTGGAAGGCCGCGAAGTCCGGATGGAGCAAGACCAGCGCCCCCGAACGGCCCGCCGCCGCCCAGAAGGGTTCGAAGTCCGCGTCGTCCAGCGGGCGGGCGTTCACCGTGGTGCCGATGGCCACGCCCTTGAGCCCCAGGCCCAGGGCCCGCTCCAGCTCGGCCGCCGCCGCCCGGCCGCCGTTCTGGAGCGGGACGATGCCCAGCCCCCAGAAGATTTCCGGGGTGGCCTTGCAGTAGGCGGCGATCCCATCGTTGGTGAGGCGGACGATCTCGTCCCCCGCGGAACCCGTGGCCCAGTAGTGGAACCCGCCGGGGTGGGGCGAGACCACGGCCACGTCGATCCGGTCCCGCTGCAGGTCCCGTCGCTTCTCGGCCACGTCGAAGAACTTGGGCCCCAGACGGGCGGCCTGCGCCTTGTTGTACTCCATCGAGACGGGGGGGGTGAACCCGTCGAAGGTGTCCGCGTGCTGGGGGCGCCCGGCCTGCTCCTTCCGCGCCAGCTCCGCGGCCTCGGGGATCACGATGTGGTGGTGCAGGTCGATGACCGGCATACATCCTCCTCGGACTTCTCGCGCTCTCACGAGACGGTCGGAGATGCGCGCCCCGCACGACGCCCGGAGAGCCGGCGGCGGGGCGGACGGGGTCAGGGACTCGGCGGGCCCGGCTGGATGGCGGGCCGGCGGGCGCCCCAGCGCGCCCGCGCGAACTTGATGATGCCGGGCAGCAGGGACAGGAAGATGACGACGGCGATGACCACTTCGATGTGCTTGTCGATCCCCGGCACCAGCCGCCCCAGGAAGTACCCGACGGACGTCATGCTGACGACCCAGCCGATCCCGCCGAAGACGTTGTACGAGAGGAAGCGCGAGTAGTGCATGGCACCCACGCCCGCCACCACCGGCGCGAAGGTGCGGATGATGGGCATGAAGCGGGCGATCACGATGGTGAACCCGCCGTGCCGGTCGTAGAACTCCTTGGTGGTGATCAGGTGCTTCTTGTTGAAGAGGAGGGAATCTTCGCGGGTGAAGATCCTGGGCCCCACGCGGGCGCCGATGCCGTAGCCCAGACTATCCCCGGCGATGGCCGCCAGGGAGACGAGGGAATTGAGGGTCCAGAGGGTCAAGTCCCCCCGGGCCGCGAAGAGCCCCGCCGTGACCAGGAGCGAATCCCCGGGCAGGAAGAACCCCACCATGAGGCCCGTCTCCGCGAAGACGATGGCCGTGATGAGGGCGAGCCCGCCGACGCGAACCAGCCACTCCACGTTGTAGATCTGGTGGAACAGGTCCCAGAGGAACTCCACCCCGCCCCCCTCTCTCCGTTCCCGTTCCCGTACCCGTTCCCGTTCCCGACGGCCCACCAAAGCCGCAACGCCTCCGGTTGTGGCAAAGGCCGTTTCCCGGGTCAGGCCCGCGACGCGGGAACGGGCACGGACACTAGCCCGCCTGAGGTGGGCACTGAGGAGCCCGTTCATCTGCAGGCCGCTCAAAAAGGTCCAGATGCAAGGCGGCGCGCGAAGCGCCGACTGAGGCGTACTCCGGGTACGCCGCAGGGAGTGCGCGAGCGCGCCAACGCCGCAGATGGGCCTTTTTCAGCGGCCTGCTACCCGCCCACGTACTGGCCGATCAGCGTGATCCGGTCGCCCCCCCGCACCGGGCTGTCCAGGGTATGGGCCACGCCCAGCACCGCGTCGTTCACCAACACCTCGATGTGCTCTGCCAGCTCCTCGCCCCGCCGGTCCCAAAGGGCTTGGTGCAGCTCGGGGAAGCGCTCGCTCAGCCGGCGCAACACGGCGCGCACCGTGTCGCCGGGATGCGCCGTCTCGCGGAACACGCGGCGCCGGCTGCCGTCCCCCCCCACGAAGCGCGTGACCCAGGCCACGGCCTCGACGGTGACGGCGAAGTCCGTCGGCGGCCCCGCCGGCCTCATCTCGCCGTGGCCCTGGGGGGCCGGGCGGGCGCCGCCCCGGTCTCCGACGACAGAGGGGACGGGAGGCCGGCGCCGCCCCGCGCCCGCCCTACCGGCGCGCCGCGGCCCCGCCGCCCCACAGCTCCTCCACCAGGGCGTCGAGGCCGAGCGCCCGCAGGGTCTCCGGCGTGGGGCGGCCCGAGGCCCGATCGTAGCCGACGGTCCGGTACCACGTTTCCAGCATCCGCTCCCAGTGCGGGGCGATGGTCTGGCCCTGGGCCGGGCCGTCCACCGGCGTGGAGCCGTAGCGGGCGGAGGGGTATTCCAGCTCCGGGCCGATGCCGCAACGCAGGTTGAAGGCCCGCAGCACGGCGGAGACGCGGCGGCCGAGCCTGATCGCCTCTTCCTTGGTGTAGTCCCACCCCGTGGCCGCGCCCACCGCTCGGCAGACCCGTTCCACCGTCGTCCGCGTGGTGAAGCAACAGATCCCCAGCGAGTCCTCGAAGTGCCGCCGCCCCAGGAGCGTGCCCACGTTCTTCGCCACGGCCTCGGGGTCGAAGGGATTGATGCGGGCCGGCAGGCCGAACTCGGTGGGGAACGCCGGGGGCCCCGTCTCCAGCGTCCCCCCGCTGCCGGTGCACGTATCCAGCATCTCCTCCCATCGCGCCCGGTGGTCGTGCCCGCGGGGCGACGACCCCTTGAGGGTGTAGATGGCGCAGTCCTTCGCCGGCCCTCCCACCGCCTCCGCGGCCCGCTTCACCCCCTCGGCCAACACGTCCCCGAAACCCTGCCGATGCATGATCATCTGGAGCAGCTGGTTGGCCGCCTCGGCGTCGCCCCAGCGCACCTCCAGCCCCCCCAGTTGGGCCGGCGTGAGGTAGCCCTTCTCCTGGCACTCCATCACCCACCCGCAGAGCCAGCCGAACTCGTTCACGTCCACGCAGGCCCGGTCCAGCCGAGTGTTCAGCCAGGACACGGCCACCGGATCCGTGCAGCCGATGGCCCAGCCCGCCCCGGACCATCCCTCGTATTCCGGCTCGTCCACCACCTCGCCCTTGTGCGGGCCGGAGGGGAGCACCTGCATGTGGCAGTGATGCATCCCGCAGGCGTTGCACTGGTGACCCCGGTGGTCGAACCCCGCCCGCAGGCTGGGGGCTTCCCACTGGCCCATGTTCGCGCCCTCGGGCGCCAGGTTGGTCGTGTAGTTCTTGATGGGCAGCGCCCCCAGGCCCTTCAGGTTCACCACCCCCGGCAGCGTCCCGTACTCGTACAGCGACCTGGCCGTGGGGTTCGTCTTCAGATCGTAGCCGATCTCGTCCGCCGCCTGGATGAGGCCGCGGGCGTCGAAGGCGCGCAAGGGCCGCGTGCCGCGCACGATGGCCACCGCCTTCAGCCTCTTGGCGCCCATCACGGCGCCGCAGCCGTTCTTGCTGGCCACGTGCCCGTAATCGCCCTGGATGGCGGCGAAACGCACCAGGTGCTCCCCCGCGGGCCCGATGCTGTAGACGCTCATCTGATGCCCGCTGAGGCCGTGCGCGGCCAGCAGGGCGTCCTGGGTCTCCCACGTGTCCTTGCCGACCAGGCCCTCGGCGTCCCGCAACTCGACCCGATCGTCGTGGACGAAGAGGTACACCCAGCGGCGGGCTTGCCCCTGGAAGACGATGGCGTCGTACCCCGAATACTTGAGGCACGCCCCGAAGAAGCCGTTGGCCTGGGTGGAGGTAGCGCCGCCGGTCAGGGCCCCGCGCGTGACCACGGTGAGGCCGCCGGTGCCCCACACGGGCAGGCCGGCCAGCGGTCCGGTGGCCATGACCAGGCGGTTGCCCGGGTGATCCCAGCCCACCGCGGGCGGCACCTCATCGTACAGGATCTTCGCCCCCAGGCCCGCCCCGCCCAGCCAGAACCGGCACTCCTCCGGCGAGAGGTCCTGGGTCCAGTTCCGCTCCGTCGCCAGGTCCACCCGCAGGACCTTTCCCGCATAGCCGGGCACGACCGCCTTCACGTCCCTCGCCTCCTCCGTTTCACCCTTCGTTCTGCATTTCGCAATGACGGCAACGGCAGCCGGATTTCCGTTCGCCCTGAGCGTGTCGAAGGGCGACGCGGGGTTCGTGGTTCGACACGCTCACCACGAACGGGGAGAATACATCGCCAGAATTCTGACTCAGGGTAGTCAGGGCACGCGGCCCGCGGGCACCGAGGGGCGGCCCAGGACCGTCTGCGGCAGCAGCCTGGCCGTGACCCCGCTGGCGATGAAGGCCGGCTTGATGTCGAACGGGTTCCGGCGCAGGTGCTCCTTCCACGGCCCCAGCCGGACGCCGGACTGCACCAGGCCCTTCACCATGCCGACGTCGTTCGTCGTCCAGATGTCCTCGGACGGACCGAGGAGCATGGCCCCGATCACCCGGTCGCCCTTCCAGAGCAGCTTCCGATAGGCCGGGCGCTCGGCGCGGATGCCCTCCAAGGCCTCCGCCGTCGCGTCGTCCCATGCCCCGAAGGAGGCGATATCCAGGTGGCAGACCTCTACGATGTTCATCAGGAGGCTGCCGCGATAGGCCACGTCCCCCCCGACCATGTTGGCGCCCACCACGCGGCCGTGCTCCATGGCCGTGGGCTCGATGGCGTGCACCGCCGCGCCCCCGCTGACGAGGTCGCGGCCCTCGGCCACGTCGCCGGCCGCATAGACGTTGGGGACGCTGGACCGCAGATGATCGTCCACCACGACCCCGCGATTCACCCGGATGCCGGACCCCTGGAGCCACTCCAGGTTCGTGCGGATCCCGGTGGCCATGATGGTGACGTCG
>DASPOZ010000132.1:0-11157 GCA_035625755.1 Candidatus Sulfotelmatobacter sp. | reverse complement strand
GGAAGAGCGGGGTGAACGCCCACACCGGAATCAGCGCAAAGAACTTCTCCGCCATCAGCCCGGGAAGGTAGGGGCCGCCCCACGCAAACCGGCCGAGCGCCTCGAGCCCCGTCGCGAGCAGCGCCGCCCCGAAAGAAGTGAGAATGTCCCGCAAGGCCGACTTACCTCGCCGCGCCGGCGCTCACTGGATGACCTCGTCCGCCCGGATGAGAATGGACGGTGCCAGCTCGATGCCGAGCGCCTTCGCGGTCTTGAGGTTGACGACCAATTCGAGCCGCATGGGCTCCTCCACGGGGATATCGGCCGGCCGGGTCCCTTTGAGGATCTTGTCCGCGAGTGCGGCGGCGCGCCGATACATGTAGTCGAAGCTCGGCCCGTAGGCCATGAGGCCTCCGTCCGCCACGTACGCCCGGAACTCGTACATCGCCGGGAGCCGATGCTTGGCCGTGAAATCCAGGATCCGCTTGCGGTTGCCTGTGAGCAGGGGATCCGCGATCACGAAGAGCGCGTCGGGCCGCTCCTGGGTCATGGCCGTGAAGGCCACCTCGAAATCCTCCAGGGAGTGGACGCCCAGCGGCCGGACCGTCACACCGAGCTGTCGGGACGCGGTTTGAATCGCTCTCATCCGGAGCGTCATGCCGCCATCTCCCGCGTTCCAGAGGACCGCCACGTGGGAAAGCTTCGGGACGGCCTCCTTGAGCAGTTCCAACCGTTTCGCGCTCAACTCGGTGGCCAGATCCCCGAGCCCCGTCACATTGCCCCCGGGGTGCGCGAGGCTCCGGACGAGTCCTGTCCCGACCGGGTCTCCAGCCCCCGTAATGACGATCGGGATCGTCGTCGTCGCGTTCTTGGCCGCGGCCGCAGCGGGCCAGGATGCAGTCACGATGACGTCTACCTTGAGTCCGACAAGCTCGGCCGCAAGGGCGGGAAGGCGCTCGGTCTTCCCCTCGGCCCAGCGGTCGTCGATGGCGAGGTTCTTCCCTTCGACCCAGCCCAATTCGCGCAACGCAGTGACGAACACCCAGTGCTCCTTCCAGTCGGGCGCCGTGGGCCGGGCGCCCGGGCTGAGCGTGCCGATCTGGACGACCCTGGTTGGGGCCTGGGCATTGACCGAGCCTGGAGCAGACAATCCCGTGAGGGCGAGGAAGAGGGTGAGTCCGAACGTGGTAACCCTCATGACGACCTCCGTTGGTCGGGGCGCAGCGGACATCTCGGAAAGCGCTGCGCCGGGTCAAGACCGGGACGCTTTTCGCTAATCTAGCCCCAGGGGTTAGAGGGGTCAAGCGCCCGCAACCGCATCACGGCCTCAAGTGCGAGCCGGCGACGCGGTGGACGGCCTCCATCATATATTCGAGCGGGGGGTCGAAGAGCTTTCGCGCCTCCTCGGGGTCGCGCTCGGCCAGCAGCTCCATGGAACCCTTCAGGTCGGCGAACAGTGCCGTGACCTGCTTGCGCTCGCCCTCCAGGGCGCCCTTGGAGGCGAGGATCTTCTCGGCAGGGTGTTTGGGGGTGTAGGTCTGCGGGGACGTGAAGCGGTCGGGCGGTTGGCCGGCCGTCGGAGCCCCGCAGGCGCCGCAGAATGACTTCTCGGTGAGGAGTTCCGCGCCGCAGCCCGGGCAGGTGAGTGCGAGGCCGGCCCAGCAATCCTCGCAGAACCGCGCGCCCTCGCGCTTCTGGGCCTGGCACCGCGGATACTTCACGGCGGCACCTCCACAAGCAGACCTGGCCGGAGGGGGGCAGGCGGCGTAGTCTAGCCCGGCGAAACCTGATGGTCAAGGAAACCCCGCGCGGGTTCCCCACGCGCGGTGCAGGGCGTACCATGCTACCGGGAAGCCCCCGCCCGGCCTTCCTTGACACCTTCCAACTCGGCTGATACATAAGGCCAGCGCTCGCGCCTGCCTGCGGCGCGCGCCCGCTCACCCCATGCTCGCTCAACAACTGGTCAACGGCGTCGTCCTGGGCGCCACCTACGCCCTCATCGCCATCGGCTACACTCTCATCTTCGGCATCCTGCGCGTGCTGCACCTGGCCCACGGCGAGGTGTTCGTGGCCGGGGCCCTGGCCGGGCTCGCGGCCGCCGTGGCCGGCGGGGGCAACCTGGCGCTGGCCCTGGCGGCGAGCCTCGCGGCCGCCGTGGCCGCCGGCATCCTGGTGGAGCGGGTGGCGCTGCGCCCCCTGCGCGCCGCGGGGCACCTGGCCCCCATCCTCTCCACCCTCGGCGTCGCCATCATCCTCCAGGATCTGGCCGTGAAGGCCTTCGGCGGCGAGCCCATCGGGTTCCCCGAGTTCGCCCAGCCGCGGACGCTCCGGATGGGTTCCCTCACCGTGCCCGGGACCCACCTGCTCATCCTGGCCGTCACCGTGGCCCTGGTGGCCGGTCTGCACCTGCTGCTGCGGCGCACGCGGCTGGGGCGCGCCCTGCGGGCCACCGCCGAGAGCCCCACCCTGGCCGCCCTCCTGGGCATCCGCACGCGGCAGGTGGCCCTCTGGACCATCGCGGTGGCCTCGGCCCTGGCCGGCGCCGCCGGCCTGCTGGTGGGACTGGCCAGCAACGCGGTCTCGCCCTCCGCCGGGTTCGAGGTGACGCTGAAGGGGCTCGTGGTGATGCTCTTCGGCGGCGTGGGGAGCGTGGCCGGCGCCCTGCTGGGCGGCCTGGTCCTGGGGCTGGCCGAGGTCCTGAGCGTGGCCTACCTGGCGTCGTCCTACCGGGACGCCTTCGCCTTCCTCCTCCTCATCGCCGTCCTGCTCGTCCGCCCGGGGGGCCTCTTCGGCGCCCGCGGCGAGGGGGCCTGATGGCCGACGCCTACACGCAATCCATCCTCGTCTTCGTGGGGATCAACATGATCCTGGCCTCGAGCCTCTACCCGCTCATGGCCGCGGGGCAGGATTCCCTGGGGCAGGCGGGCTTCATGGCCATCGGGGCCTACCTGGCCGCCGCCCTCACCGCGCGGGCGGGGGCGCCGTTCCTCCCCGCCGTGGCCGCCGGCGCCGGCGCCGGCGCCCTGGTGGCCCTCGCCGTCGGCTTCCCCGCCCTGCGCCTGCGCGGCATCTACGTGGCCCTGCTGACGCTCGGCTTCGGCGAGATCGTCCGCGTCTTCTTCCTGAACCTCGCCGCCACCGGCGGGGCCGGCGGCCTGGGCGGCATCCCGGGGCGCACCACCATCCCGGTGGTGTACGGCGCGCTGGCCCTGGTGCTGGGATGCCTCACCGGCATCCACCGGTCCCGCCTGCGCCGCACGCTCCAGGCCATCCAGGAAGACGAGCTGGCGGCCCGCTGCCTGGGCGTGCGCGCCGTGCGCGTGAAGATGGCCTGCTTCGCCGGCGGCGGGGCCATCGCCGGCCTGGGCGGCGCCCTCTACGCCCACTACGCCCTGTTCATCCACCCCAAGGCGTTCGGCATCCAGCGGTCCATCGAGGTGTTCGTCTTCGCCGTGCTGGGCGGCGCCGGCGCGCCGTGGGGGCCGGCCGCCGGGGCCGCCGCGCTCACGCTGCTCCCCGAGGTCCTCCGCCCCGCCCAGGACTGGCGGCCGGAACTGTACGGCCTCGTGCTGCTTCTCACCGCCATCTTCCGCCCCGGGGGGCTGCTCGTCCCCGGCGGGCGGCCGGCGGCCGCGGCCCCCGGCGCCATCCCCGAAGCGGCCCCCTGGTAGGCGCCCATGGCTCCCCCTTGCCCCCCCTCACTTGCCAAAGCGCTGGTAGCAGGGCTGGGGGCCGGCCCGTGCCCGCAGGCGCGAGCCCATCGCGTCCCGCCGCGCGCGGACGCGCGACGGTTGGGGACACGGGGCGGCCCCCAGCCCCTCCTCCGAGTCGCCTGAATAGTGAGGATGAGCAGAATGGCGCCCCTCCTGACCGTGCGCGGCCTCAGCAAGCGGTTCGGCGGCTTCACGGCCCTCCGCGGCCTGGACCTGGACGTGGAGGCCGGCGCCCTGCACGCCATCATCGGCCCCAACGGGGCGGGGAAGACGACCCTCTTCAACCTGCTCACGGGCGTGTGGGAACCCACGGAGGGGCGCATCAGCTTCGCCGGGCGGGCCCTGGGCGGCCTGCCCCCCGAGGCGCGCACGCGCCTGGGGCTCTGCCGCACGTTCCAGGCGGTGCGCCTCTTCGCCGGACTCACCGCCCTGGAGAACGCGATGCTGGCGGCCCAGTGCCGCGGCCTGGCGAGCGAGGCCCGCCTGGCCGGCCGCGCCCGCGCCCTCCTGGCCGAGGCGGGACTGGCGGATCGCGCCGCCCTGCCCGCCCGCCACCTCCCCTTCGGCGAGCAGCGGGTGCTGGAGCTGGCGCGGGCGCTGGCCACGGATCCCACCCTGTTGCTGCTGGACGAACCCACGGCCGGCCTCAACGCCGCCGAGAAGGCGCGCCTGCTGGACCTGATCCGCGCCCTGCACGGCCGGGGCCTCACGGTGGTCTTCGTGGAGCACGACATGCAGGTGGTGATGGGCCTGGCCCAGCGCATCACCGTGCTGAACTTCGGCGAGAAGATCGCCGAGGGGGACCCCGCCGCGGTCCGGCGGGACGCCGCCGCCATCGAGGCGTACCTGGGCGCGCCCGAGCTGACGAGCTGACAAGCTGATGACTTGATGAGCGGAAGGAGGGCCCTGCGCCCTGGGCCTCGTTTTCTTGCACCCACTCGTCAGCTCGTCAGCTCACCAGCTAAGCAGCTCGTTGCCGGCACGGGGAGCGATGCCCGAGCGCGGAACCGGGAGGCCGCGATGGATTCGGCGAGATACTACGTGGCGCTGGTCCTGGTCATCGCCTTCCCTCCCATGCTCCTCGCCTGGCCGCTCATCCACCCCTTCGTCCGTTTCTGGCGGAAGCTCGGGCCGGGGTGGACATACACCGTCGTCGGGACGTTCATCGGGGCGGGCATGGTCGGGCTGTCCCTGATCCGCAGGCCGCTGTTGGCCATCGAGTTCGGCACCAGCTACCCGCTGGCGGCCCTGGGCGCCCTGTGCTTCGCCGCGTCGCTGTGGATGGGTCTCGCGCTCCTCAGGCACATGACCATCACGCTCATCCTCGGCCTACCGGAGATCGCCCCGGAGCGGCACCCCGCCGGGCTCGTCACCCAGGGGATCTACGCCCGGATCCGCCACCCCCGCTACGTCCAGCTCGCGTTGGGCCTCCTCGGCTGCGCCCTCTTCGCGAACTACCTGGCGCCCTACGCCACCTTCGCGCTCTGGCTGCCCGGGTTGTGGACCATCGTCGTACTGGAGGAGCGCGAGCTCCGCGACCGCTTCGGCGCCGAGTACGAGGCGTACTGCCGCCGGGTCCCCAGGTTCGTGCCCAGGTCGTCGCGGGGCCCCCGACGCGCCCCCGGGCGGTGAGCCGTGCTGGCCGTCGAGGACCTGGTGGTGAGGTACGGCGAGATCGAGGCGCTGCGAGGCGTGAGCCTCGAGGTGCGCGCCGGCGAGACGGTGGCCCTGCTGGGGGCGAACGGCGCCGGCAAAACGACACTGCTCCGCGCCGTCTCGGGGCTGGCCCGGCCGGCGGCGGGCGCGGTGCGCTTCGCGGGCGAGGCCATCCACGGGCTGGCTGCCGAGGAGATCGTCCGCCGCGGCGTCGTGCACCTGCCCGAGGGGCGGGCCGTCCTGGTCACCCTCACGGTGCGCGAGAACCTGGCCCTGGGCGCCTACCTGCGGCGGGAGCCCGCCGGCATCCGCCGCGACCTGGACGAGGTCCTGGCGCGCTTCCCGGCCCTGGCCGCGCGCCTGGGCCAGCGGGCCGGCACCCTCTCGGGCGGGGAGCAGCGGATGCTGGCCCTGGCCCGCGCCCTCATGGCCCGCCCGCGCCTCTTGATGCTGGACGAGCCATCCTTCGGCCTGGCCCCCCGCCTGGTGGCCGAGGTCTTCCGCATCCTCCAGGCGCTGCGCGCCGAGGGGCGCACCATCCTATTGGTGGAGCAGAACGCCCGCCAGGCCCTGCGCTGCGCGGACCGCGCCTACGTGCTGGAGACGGGGTCCATCGCCCTGGGCGGCCCCGCCGCCGGCCTGTGCGAGGACCCGCGCGTGCAGGCTGCGTACCTTGGCACTTGGCTGACCTGATCGCTGGCCGAAATACGTTCGACTGTTCGACTGTTCGACTGTACTCTCGTTCCTGGAAAGCGAACTGTCGAACGGCCGACCGTCTTGACTTGCGGCCGTTGACTTTCCTCGTTCCGGATCATTATTATCCCACGGGTCGTGATCGCCCTCCCGAAAGCTGAACCGCCGGACGGCCGAACTGTCGAACGGCCGAACGCTTTGGGGGCAGATCGGAGGGGACCGGAATGCGACGCATGGCGATGGGGGCCCTGGCGGCGCTGGCCCTGTGCGCGTGGGCGGCGGCGGCGCGGGGCGAGATGAAGGTCGGGGCCCTGCTGCCGGCCACCGGCAAGGGCGCGGCCTACGGCCAGGAGCAGAAACTGGCCATCCAGATCGCCCTGGAAGAGATCAACGCGGCCGGCGGGGTGAAGGGGACGCCGCTGAACGTCATCACCTTCGACACCCAGGGGGACAACGCCCAGGCCATCGCCGGGGCGCGGAAGCTCATCGCCGGCGAGGGGGTGCTGGCCGTGGTGGGCCCCTACTTCACCGAAGAGGTGGAGGTGGCCTTCCCCCTGGCCGTCGAGATGCGCACGGTGATGATCTCGGCGTCGTCGGCCAAGCCGGGCGTGGCGGCCAGGTTCCGGCCCTGGGGGTTCCGCAACGCCATGCTGCTCCCCGTGGCGTACCCGGCCGGCGCGAAGCAGTGGGTCTCGCGCTACGGGATCAAGACGGCCGCCGTCATCCACGACGGGAACGATGCATTCGCCCGGGCCGGCGCCGCCATTTTCAGCAAGGCCCTGGAGGGGCTCGGCGTGAAGGTGGTGGACACGGTGACCTTCCAGACGGGGGACACCACGTTCGCGGCCCAGGTGACGCGCGTGAAGGCGGCCAACCCGGACGGCGTGGTGCTGGAAGGGGTGGAGCTGGAGCTGGCCAACATCGTGCGCGAGATGCGCCGGCAGGGCGTGCGGGCCCACGTGCTGGGCGGCCTGGGCGTGGCCGGCCCCCGCGTGATCGAGACCGCCGGCGCCGCCAACATCGAGGGAAGCTTTTCCGTCACCGGCTACCTGTGGGACGGGACGGACCCCAGGACGCAGTCCTTCGTGGGCAAGTTTCGCGAGCGCGGCCGCAAGATCCCCCACTTCACCACGGCCCAGATGTACGACACCGTGTACCTGGTGAAGGCGGCCCTGGAGGCCGCCGGCGTGGCCAACCGGCCGGAGGCGCTGGCGCTGGATCGGGAGAAGCTGCGGCGCGCCCTGGAGGCCGTGCGGGACTTCCCCGGCATCACCGGCCGCACCTCCATCAATGCGGATGGCGACGTGGACAAACAGGTCTTTGTGATTGTGGCGCACGACGGCCGCTGGGTCCCCGCCCCGTAGCAGGCTGCTGAAAAAGGCCCATCTGCGGCGTTGGCGCGCTCGCGCACTCTCTGCGGCGCACCCCGCGTACGCCTCAGTCGGCGCTTCGCGCGCCGCCTTGCATCTGGACCTTTTTGAGCAGCCTGCTCGTGTCCTGAGTCAGAGGTCCCTGAACGGATCGTTCCCGTACCCGTTCCCGTTCCCGGGCCTGACCCAGAGAGGTCCTTTGCTACGGCCTTTGTGCTGGGTGGTGGGCGTCCCGCCGGGAACGGGAACGGGTACGGGAACGGGAACGGACCCCGGGCCGGCGGGGGCGGGGATCCGGTGGGCCGGGGCAGGCAATATTTGGGGTCCGAGGGGCCGGGAAACCCCAAGGATAGAGGGGCGCCGGCGAGGCCATGCCCCGTGCCTCCCCCCACAAGAAAAAAACGGTGTAATCCTTTGGATTTCTTTGACAAAGACGGCGCGCCGTGATATTTGCTTGTGGATACCTTGGGTAAGGCGCGTTCCAGACGGCTCAGCCCACGGCTGAAAAGCCCATTTTGGCCCAGGCTGCTCAAAAGCGACCAGGTGCAAGGCTGCCCGCGGATTCCGCATTCCGCAATGGAGAGATGGGCCTTTTTCAGCAGCCTGCTAGGAGAGCTCTGCTGAACCGAGCCTGGGGGCACAAGGGTCCGCGACGGCGCCGAAACCCTCCGGGGGCTGTTTCGCCCCTGGGGGGTTGCCTGCTTCTTCTGGCGGCGTGCCTCGGCCTGGCGCTGACCGCGGCCACGCTGCCCCCCCCGGCGTACGCCCAGCAAGAGGAAGCCGACGTTCTGGTGGCGCGCGCCATCCTCGCCTACGAGGAGAAGCGCTATCAGGAGGCGCTGACGACGCTCCAGGAGGCCCTCAAGGCCGATCCCCAGAACGCGGACGCCCTCTATTACACCGGCCTGGTCCAGGTGGCCCTGGGGCAGCCGGAACAGGCCGTCGAGGCCCTGGAGAAGGCCCGGGCCATCCACCCCGCCGACGAGGCGATCCAGTTCCAGCTCGGGGTCGTCTACTTCAGCCTCGGCAAGTACGAGCAGGCCCAGCCCCTGCTGGAGGCGGTCTTCGCGAAGAGCCCCAAGCTGGACGGCCTCGGCTACTACGTGGGGTTCATGCGCTACCGGAACAAGGACTACCAGGGGGCCCTGCAGGCCTTCCGCGCGGGCGCCAGCACCGATCCCAACATCCAGCAGCTCACCAAGTTCTACTCCGGCCTGGCCCTGGGGATCCTGGGCCTTCCGGAACGGGCCTCCAGCGAGATCGCGGAGGCCATGCGCCTGGCGCCCGCCTCGGCGCTCACCGGCCCGGCGGAGCGCATGCGGGAAGGCATCAGCGCGGCGTCGGCAGAGCGGCCGTACCACCTGCAGGTCCGTTTGGGCGGAATCTACGACGACAACGTCCCGGTCATTCCCAACAATACGCCCGATCCCCTGGTCCAGACCCTGCGCAACCAGATCCACCGGAGCTACGGCTACCTGGCCTCGTTCCAGGGCGACTATACGATCAAGCCGGCCCAGTATTTCGACGTGCCCCCCGAAAAACTCATCCCCCTCAGCCTGACCGCCGGGTACAGCTTCTACACGACCCAGGACACCGACTTTCACCGCTTCAGCATCCTGGACAACCAGGGCTACCTGTCGGCAAACTACAGCGGCAAGATCTTCTCGCTCCCGTACGGGTCGGCGCTCCAGTACGCCTACGACTACCTGATGCTGGGCGGGAACGAATTCGTGGCCCGCCACACCGTCTCCACCGCCTTCTCGCTGGTGGAGGGCGAGTGGCCGAAGGGCGTTTCCAACTACACCTCGTATCAGTTCCAGTACCAGCAGAAACGCTATGCCTTCTCCTACGAACCGATCCAGGCGGAGAAGCGGGACGGGTCCAACTACATGGCGGGCCTCCTCCACACCTTTTCCTTCGAGGGGGGCAAGCACCTGTTGAAGGTCGGCTATTATGCGGACTGGGACCTGCCCCAGGGCGCCGACTTCACCTACTTCGGAAACCGGGTCGTCGCCGGCGCCCAGTACACCTTCCCGTGGATGAAGCCCCTGTACGGGCTGAGCGTCACTTACGACTTCTATGTGTGGTGGCGGGACTACCGGAACTTCAACCAGGTCCTACCCAGCGGGCCGGGGAACACCGTCCCCCTCGGCGGCCGGTCCAATAGCTTCGCGCGCTACGACACGGAGTACAACCATTACCCGCGGCTGATCTATCCCCTGGTCTGGGAACACGACCCCGTGACCTACGCGCGAACGCCCGGCGGCAACCTCGGCTTCCTGATCGGGAAGATCCCGGGAAACCTTTCCCTCGTCTTCGACTTCCAGGCCAACCTCGTCCGCTCCAACCTCGACGTATTCAGCTACAACCGCAACGTCGGGTCACTCTCCCTCGTCTGGTCCTACTGACCCCAAGCAGGCTGCTGAAAAAGGCCCATCTGCGGCGTTGGCGCGCTCGCGCGGCGCTGCGACGTACGGACCCAGTACGCCTCGCGCCCCGCATCGCGCGCCGCCTTGCACCTGGACCTTTTTGAGCAGCCTGCTGAGTCCTCGAACCGCTCCACACTTGCCATTTCGGCCCCCCTTCGCCCATGACCGCCCCCGATATCCACAAATCCTCCCGACTGGCATGCTACGGGAAAAACAGAACGCCAGGCACCCTCAGCAGGGATGCCTGGCGCTCCAAAGTTCCTTAGCGAAATCCCAGGTCCGGAACCTAACTCTCCCGCTCCCTCCCGACGTTGGACGTTGGACGATGGACGTTGGACCTTCGACGTTGGACGTTGGACGGCGGACGTTGGACGTCGGGGCCTACCGCTTGGTGGGCGGCGCCTTGGTCGGCCCCTTGGTCTCGCCGGGGCGGCCGGCGCCGGCCTGCTCCGGCGTGAGCAGCACGCTGAACTGGCCGCAGCGGGTCCGCTCCAGCTCCCCCTTGAGCGTCCGCTTCTGCTCCGCGTTCAATTCGGTGGAGGAGTCGATGCGCTGCGCGAGGACCGCCTGGGACGCCAGGCTCCAGTGGAGGTTCTGCACCTCCACCTCGATGAAGAACGTCCGCTTGCTCTCCGGGTCCTGCACGGTGGACCAGACGCAGCCCGTCGTCGTGTCCACCAGGAACGGGCTGCCCGCGATCCCGGTCGCCACCACGAGCTGGAAGCGCCCCGGCGGCGGCGGGGCCGCCGCCTGCTGGGCGGATGCGCCCGCCGGCACCGCCAGCGCCACGCACGCCAAGAGGAACAGTACCCGTCGCATCAGTCCCCTCCCCTACGGTTGGTCGTTGGACCTTGCACGCGCAAGGTTCGGATATTGCGTTTGGAATGCGGGATCGGCGATGGGATCAAACCCAGAGCTGGGCTAGAGCGATCGAGAGCCCCGGGAACAGGGGAGAGGCGGCCGCCGCGCTCCCGGCGAACTCGGCGGCCAGCGCGTAGGATGCCCCCGAGAGCACGTACATTTCGAGCGTCCTGGCGTCCGGATCCACGAGCCAGTAGTGGGCGACCCCGTGCCGCGCGTAGACCGCCTTCTTGTATTCCCGGTCTTCCGTCACGGTGGATGGGGAAATTACCTCGACCGCCAGGTCCGGGGCCACCTGAATGTTCGCCGCATCGCTCGGGGGAAGCCGCTCTGCGCGAAGAAAAAGGACGTCGGGCTGTACGATGTTGGTTTCGCTCAATAAAACATCCATGGGAGCCATTAGAACCCTGCCAAGCCTGTGCCGCGACACGTGCTCGCCCAGGATGCTGGCAATCT
>DASPOZ010000131.1:0-8059 GCA_035625755.1 Candidatus Sulfotelmatobacter sp. | reverse complement strand
ACCCCCGCAACCGCCAGGCCATCCACACCGCCGCGCGGGCCTGAGGCGGGGAAGATGAGTCCGATGGCGAAGATCAGCCGCAGACTTTTCATCCTCGGCGGGGCGGCGGCCGGCGCCCGCCAAGGCTCACCGTGATTCGGGGGCCGCTCATGGGGTTCGGGAGGATCTGTGCCCTCGCGTGCGGGCTGGCCGTGGCCGCGGCGGGCCTGGCGCCGGCCGCGGCGGCCGATCCCCAGCTCCTTGCCAGCGGCTGCTCGGGGTGCCACCCCAGCTCCGATGCGATCACCACGGCCGTCCCGAAGATCCGCGGGCTTCCCGAGCCCGTCCTCCTGGAGGCGCTGCGGGCCTTTCGAGCCGGGCAACGGCGCGCGACGGTGATGGACCGCATCGCCAAGGGATTAACGGACGATGAGATCCGGCAGTTGGCGGCGTATTTCAGCGGCCGCCGGTGACGACGACGCATGAGGCATCCGACGCGGCGCCAGTTCCTGGGGCTGGCGGCGGCGCTGGCGGGAGCCGCCCTGCCGAGGCGGGCCGCGGGACAGGCGTCCGCGCGCGTGGTCGTGGTGGGCGGTGGGTTCGCCGGTGTCACCTGCGCGCGGTTCCTGCACCGGGCCGGCGGGCGGCTCCAGGTGACCCTGGTGGAGCCGAACGCGACCTTCACGGCCTGTCCCTTCAGCAACGCGGTGATCGCCGGACTCCGCGCCATTCAGGACCAGACCTTCGGGTACGAGGCGGTCCGCGCCGAGGGCGTGGCCCTGGTGCAGGCCGCGGCGACCGGCATCGATCCGCAAGGGCGCACGGTGCGCCTGGCCGACGGCGGGACCCTTGCCTACGATCGCCTGGTGCTGGCGCCCGGCATCGATTTCCGCTGGGACGCCATCCCCGGCTACGGCGAGGCCGCGGCGGGCCGCATGCCCCACGCCTGGAAGGCGGGCGAGCAGACGCTCCTGTTGCGCCGCCGGCTCGAGGCCATGGCGGACGGTGGGCTGGTGGTCATCGCGGCGCCGGCCAATCCCTTCCGCTGCCCGCCCGGCCCGTACGAACGGGCCAGCCTGATCGCCCACTACCTCAAGGGGCGAAAGCCGCGCGCCAAGCTCCTGCTGCTCGACGCCAAGGATAGCTTCTCCAAGCAAAGCCTCTTCACGGCGGCGTGGAAGCAGCTCTACCCGGGCCTGCTCGAGTGGGTGCCGCTCTCCAAGGGGGGGCGGGTGACGGCGGTGGATGCGAACGCCGGTACGGTTTCGACCGAGTTCGAGAAATACCAGCCCGCCGTGGCCAACATTATCCCGCCGCAGCGGGCCGGGCGCATCGCCGACCTGGCCGGCGTGGCCGACCGGACCGGCTGGTGCCCCATCGATCCGGTCACCTTCGAATCGCGGCTGCAGCCGAACGTCCACGTGATCGGGGACGCGGCGATCGCCGGCGCCATGCCCAAGTCCGCCTTCGCCGCCAACGCGCAGGCCAAGGTGTGCGCGTTGGCCGTCGCCACCCTCCTGCGCGGCGAGCCGCCCCAGGAGCCACTCTTGCTGAATACGTGCTACAGCCTGGTGGCGCCGGACTACGGGATCTCCGTGGCGGGGGTGTATCGTCCGAGGGAGGGTCAGCTCGCCGAGGTGGCCGGGGCCGGCGGCACGAGCCCCGCCCACGGACCACCCCAGGACCGCGCGCTGGAGGCCCGCTACGCCGAAGACTGGTTCAGGATTATCACGCATGAGGTGTTCGGATAGCGTGGGGCAAAGACTGCCGGGGCGGGCGCGGCTCCGCGCCGCGGGCTGGGCGGCCGCCGCGGCGGTGGGGTGGAGCGCCCTGGCCGCCGGGGCGGAGGCCCTGCGGCCCTTCACGGTGGTGGGGGACACCATCCCTCGATCCCTCACCGGCCGGCCGGGCGATCCCCGGCGCGGCCGCGAGGTCCTGTTGAGCCGCCAGCTCGGCAACTGCCTGCTCTGCCATCGGGTGCCGATCCCGGAGGAACGGTTCCAGGGCAACCTGGGGCCCGACCTCGCCGGGGTCGGCTCCCGGCTGTCCGCCGGCCAGATCCGGCTGCGGATCGTGGACGAGGGGCGCCTGAACCCCGACACCATCATGCCGCCGTACTACCGCGTGGAGGGCCTGCGGCGCGTCATGGGGGCCTACCGGGAGGAGCCCGTGCTCACGGCGGAGCAGGTCGAAGACGTGGTGGCCTTCGTGCGCACGTTCCGCCGGTAGGGGCACTTCGAGGAGACTGCACGCGATGTCCCGCGGCCCCCGATCCCCGTTCCGGCCGACGCGGCGGGAGTTCCTGGCCGCCACGGCCCTCGGACTGGCCCTGCCGCCGGCCTTCCTGCGGGCGGCGCAGGCGAGCCCCGAGAGCGCCGCGGCGGCGATGAAGGCGGTCACGGGCGGGGCCCCCCTCAGGGAGGGGAAAGTGACGCTCGAGATCCCGCCCATCGCGGAGAACGGGAACTCGGTACCCCTCACGCTGGCCGTGGACAGCCCGATGACGCCGGCGGAGCACGTCCGGAGCATCCACCTCTTCGCCGAGGAGAACCCCCTCCCCAACGTGGCGCGCTTCACCCTGGGCCCGCGCGCCGGAAGGGCCCAGGTCTCGACGCGGATCCGGCTCTTCAAGACGCAGAAGATCCTCGCCATCGCCGCGCTCAGCGACGGGTCCTTCTGGTCCGCCAGCGCCGAGGTAGTCATCACGCTCGGCGCCTGCCTCGAGGACTGAGGGGTCCGGCCGTGGCGAAGGCGCTCATTCGCGTTCCCCCCCAGGCGCGGCGCGGAGAGGTGATCGAGATCAAGATCCTGATCTCGCATCCGATGGAATCCGGCCAGCGCCGCGACGAGATGGGCCGGGTCATCCCGCGGGATATCATCAACCGGTTCGTCTGCCTGTACAACGGCGAAGAGGTGTTCGGGGCCGAGTTCTTTCCGGCCATCGCCGCCAACCCCTTCCTGGCGTTTTTCACCGTGGCCACGGCCTCGGGGGAACTGGTCTTCCGGTGGACCGACGACCGGGGGACGACCGAGAGCGAAGCCGCCAGCATCACCGTCGTCTGATGCCGGGAGCTTCTGGATTTTCCCTCGGCGGCGCCACCCTGCTCACCCTGTTCCTTGCCCTCTCTGCTGCTGGGCAGGGCCCCGCCCCGCCGGCCAGGATCCGGGCGGAAGACAGGCGGTCCGGATACCACTTCCAGTCCCCCGAAACGCAGGCGATGCAGGACGATGACGCCGCCAACCCGGGATTCCTGTGGGTGCTGGAGGGCGAGGCCTTGTGGCGGATGGCGGCGGGGCCGGCCGGCGCGTCGTGCGCGGGCTGCCACGGGGACGCGGCCGCCAGCATGAAGGGCGTGGCGGCACGCTACCCGGCGTTCGATGCGGCGGCGGGCCGGGTGGTGAATCTAGAGCAGCGCATCACCCGCTGCCGCGCGGAGCGCCAGCAGGCGCCCCCCTTGGCCTATGAGTCGCGGGAACTGTTGGCCCTCACGGCCTACGTCGCGTCCCAGTCGCGCCGTGTGCCGGTGCAGGTCGCCATCGACGGGCCCGCCCGCCCGTTCTTCGAGGCGGGACGCGACTTCTTCAGCACGCGCCTGGGCCAGCTCAACCTGGCCTGCAGGCATTGCCACGAGGACCATTGGGGCGGGCAGCTCCGGGGGGATCGCTTGTCGCAGGGCTACGGGAACGCCTACCCGATCTATCGCCTCGAATGGCAGACGCTCGGCTCGCTGCAGCGCCGCCTGCGGAGCTGCAACATCGGGGTACGGGCCGAGCCGTATCCCTATGGCGCCCAGGAGTACGTGAACCTGGAGTTGTACCTCGCCTGGCGCGCCCAGGGCCTGCCGGTGGAAACGCCGGGCGTCCGCCGCTGAAGCCGGCGGCGGCGCCACCTCCCCCGACTCGGGGGCCCGGCCGTTTCCGCTTGACAGGCGGGTAAGATTTGCAGTTAATCCGGGGCTTACAAGGGGCCTGGACGCCCCTGCGGGAGGGAAGGCGTATGGCACAGGTGAGCCCCGCGGAGGTGAAGCGGCGCCTCGTCCGGTTCAAGGAGCTTCCGTCCCTTCAGCACGCGTACGAGGAGACGCAACTCCCGGCGCATCAACGCGTGCTGTACCGGTACTTCGGCAACCAGGCGTCGGATGCCAAGGACGTTCCGCCCGCCGTGGAGGGGATCAGCCTGAACGTGGCTCTGGTGACGGCCGATCCCGGCAAGGGCGCGCCGCTCCACGACCACGAGTGCGAGGAGATCTTCGTGGTCATGCGCGGAACCTTCGAGGTCTCCTTCGGGGAGAACGGCGAGGAGAGGGTGGTGCTTAACGAGTGGGACGCCATCTCCGTGCCGTCGGGCATCCACCGCGCGTGGCCCAACCTCGGTCCTCCTGACGGGCGGATCATGGCAATCCTCGGCGCGGGCACGGCGGAGCTGCCGCGGTATCGTGCCGATTACAGCACGCTGCCCGGGGTCGTGAAGCGGTGAGCCTCTGCACGACCATCGGGTGTCCCGAGGGGCGCCGGCCGGATGGGCGGCAGGGGACGGCCTGCGGCGGCAGGACGGGCAAAACCCCACAGCCTACGGCCGGGCCGTGGTTGAGCATGCCGAGGGTCCTATGGCCTTGAACGCCGAGGACCGGTTCCAGACGCTCCACGAAATCGTCCGTGCGGCCCGCGCCAGGTTGGCGCCGGGCCCCTTGGACTATCTCATGGGCGGCGCCGAAACAGAGACCACCCTGCGCAGGAACCGCCAGGCCCTGGATGCCGTCGCCTTCCGGCCCCGCGTCCTCCGCAACGTGTGGCAGATCGACTGCACGTCCACGCTGCTGGGAAGGTCCATCCGCCTGCCCATCCTGCTGGCCCCCATCGGCTCCATGGAGGCCTTCACGGAGGGGGGCGGGGCGACCGCGGCCAGGGCCTCGGCCGCCTTCGGCGTCCCGCAGATGCTGAGCTCGGTGTGCAGCCCGGGCCTGGAGGCGGTGGCGGCGGCCGCCGACAATTTCCGCATCTTCCAGCTTTACGTGCGGGGCGACGACGCGTGGGTGGATGACCACGTGCGGCGCGCGAAGGCGCACGGGTACGCGGCGTTTTGCCTCACCGTGGATTCCGCCATCTACAGCCGCCGCGAGCGGGATCTCGCGCGCCGCTACGCGAGCCCGGGGCGCGTCCGCGCCACCGGGTTCGAGCACCAGGCGGGCCTCTCGTGGGCGAGCGTGAAGCGCTTCAAGGACACGCACGACATCCCGCTGATCCTGAAGGGCATCGCCACCGCCGAAGACGCCGCCCTGGCGGTGGAGCACGGCGTGGAGGGCATCTATGTGTCCAATCACGGCGGGCGGCAACTCGATCACGGCCGGGGGACGTTGGAGATCCTGCCCGAGGTGGTGGGGGCCGTGGGGGGAAAAGCCACCATCATCGTGGACAGCGGATTCATGCGCGGCACCGACGTGGTCAAGGGCATCGCCATGGGCGCGCACTGCGTCGGGATCGGGCGGCTGGCCTGCTGCGGCCTGGCGGCGGCGGGGGAGGATGGGCTGGTGCGTACGCTCCAACTGCTGGAGACCGAGATCCGCACCTGCCTGGGACTGCTCGGCGTGACCAAGTTGGCGGACCTCGGGCGCGCCTTCCTGCACCCGGCAGCGCCGGTGCGGCCTCCGCACGTCACCAGCGCCTTCCCCCTCCTCGAGGAGGGCTACTGATCCGCGTCGGGCGTTCGCCCCTTCCCCGGAGGCCGGGGTCGAGGCCGGGAGCGGTCTGGTCGGCGGTCCGCCCGGCCGGATGGAGGCGGCGAGACTGTTCCTCGCCCGGAGGGGAATCCGCGTCGGGCGTGGAGCGGGCGGCCGTGTGGGGGCCGGGAGGCAAGGGGGGGGAAGGATGCGCGGATGGCGAACGGTCCGCTCACTGGCAACCGCCGCCGCGATCCTAGTCGCCGCCGGGTGGGCGACGCCGTCGGGCGCCCAGTCCGCCCCCGAGGCCATCAAGGCCCGTGGGACCCTGCTGGGCGGCGTGAAATACGATACGCCCCCCTTCGGGTTTGTGGACCAGGACAACCAGGTGGTGGGGTTCGACGTGGATCTGGTCAAGGAGGTCGCCAGGGCCGCCGGCGTCGGGGTGGAACTGGTGAAGGTCACGTCCCCGACCCGGATCCCCATGCTGGTGAGCGGGAACGTAGACGTGGTGGCGGCCTCCATGACGCACACGCCGGACCGCGAGAAGACCATCGATTTCAGCATCACGTACTACACGGGGGCCCAGACCCTCCTGGTTCCGGACAAGAGCCCCATCAGGGGCCTGAAGGATTTGCAGGGGAAGACGGTAGCCGTCCAGCAGGGGACGACGCTGGAGAGGACCCTCGCCGCGCTGGCCCCGGGGGCCAAGGTCCTGCCCTTCCGGGACTACACCGGCGCCTGGTTGGCCGTTCGCCAGGGGCGGGCCGACGCCCTGACGGGAAGCTACGACATCATGCGGGGGTTCCTGAGAGGCGCACCGGGCTTCAAGATCGTGGGAGAGAAGTTCAGCGTCGAGCCGTTCGGCATCGGGGTCCGGAAGGGTGATGCGGCGATGCGAGACTTCGTGAACAGGGTCCTGCGAGACCTGTGGGCCTCGCGCCGGTACCATGAACTGTACCGGAAGTGGTTTGAGTTGGACCCCGAGATCCCCATTCCCGGGGCACAGTAAGCCCGCGCTCGGAGCCCGGCCGCATCCATGAGGTACCGGTTCGAGTGGGGCGTGCTCTGGCAGTACCGCCGCGCGCTCCTGCACGGCTTCCTGCTGACCCTGGGCCTCTCGGTGGCGGGCCTGGCGGGGGCCATCGCCCTGGGCATCCTTCTCGGGACGGGGAGCGCCGGCGAGCGGCGGTGGCTGCGCATCGCGTGCGGCGGGTACGTGGAGCTCTGCCGCAGCGTCCCGCTTCTGGTCCACATGTACTTCTGGTACCTCGGCCTCTCCGCCCTCAAGGTTCCGGGCTTCTGGTGCGCCGTCCTCGCCCTCACCTTCTACAGCGGCGCCTTCGTGGCCGAGGTGGTGCGTTCCGGCATCCAGAGCGTGCCCCAGGGCCAGTGGGCGGCGGGGCTCGCCTCCGGGCTCACGCGCCGCCAGACGCTGCACTCCATCGTGTACCCCCAGGCCGCCCGGATCGTCGCCCCCTCCCTGGCCGGCATCTTCTCCCAGCTCATCAAGGACTCGTCCCTGGCTTCGGTCATCTCCGTCGCCGAGCTGACCTTCCAGGCGGGAGCCATCGAGGGGGTCACCTTCCGCACCTTCGAGGCCTACGTCGGCGTCTCCCTCCTGTACCTGGTCATCGTCAGCACGATCTCGCAGATCACCCTCTTCCTCTTCCACCGCCGGGCGGTGGACATGACGGCGTACGTCTGAGGGGGAGCATGGGGATGGACTTTGCAGTGATCTGGAGGAACCTGCCCTACCTCCTGGAGGGCCTCCTGCTGACCCTGCAGACGGCGCTCCTGGTCATCCTCGGGGGGACGGCCTTGGGGGTCGGCCTGGGGATCCTCCGGACGAGTCGGCTACCGGTGGCGAAACAGGCGGCCGTGGCCTACATCGAGGCCATCCGGGGGACCCCCCTGCTGGTCGTGCTCTCCGTCGTCTACTTCGGGCTGCCCCCGGTCGTCGGGTACAGGCTCGGGGCGTACCAGGCGGCGGTGGTCGGCTTCACCCTCTTCATCGGCGCGTACATCGCCGAGGATTACCGCTCGGGCCTGGCCTCGGTGCCGCCGGGACAGATCGAGGCCGGCCTGGCCAGCGGCCTCTCCCGGGGGCAGGTCCTGGCGCACATCGTCCTGCCCCAGGCGATCCGGCGGATGATCCCGGCCCTCTTCAACCAGTTCGTCAGGCTGTTGAAATTCACCTCCGTGGCTTCCATCATCGGGGTGATGGAGTTCACCGGGGCGGCGATGACGGTGAACGCCCGCGAGTTTCAGCCCCTTCCCATCCTCGCCACGCTGGCGGCGACGTACCTGGTGGTTTGTTCCCTCTTGTCCCAGGTCGGGCGGTGGCTGAACCTCCGTTACGCGATCGCCGCGTAGGCCGCCGGGGTCCGCCGCCGCTCCATCCCCCGTGGCGTGGGGCAGCC
>DASPOZ010000130.1:0-8041 GCA_035625755.1 Candidatus Sulfotelmatobacter sp. | reverse complement strand
CCGGGAGCTGGGCCACCGGATCAAGCTGCTGGCCATCGCCAAGGAAAGCGGGGGCGAGCTGGAGGCGCGGGTGCACCCGACCCTGATCCCGACGGACCACCTGCTGGCCTCGGTGGGCGGCGTGTACAACGCCATCTGGCTGCACGGGGATGCCGTGGGATCGCAGATGTTCTCCGGGCGCGGGGCGGGGCAGATGCCCACGGCCTCCGCCGTGGTGAGCGATCTGGTGGAGATCGCCCACAACATCGTGTTCGGCCGGCCCTCGCGGCCGTCGTCCCTGGCCTTGCCGGGCGAGGCGGCGGAGCTCAAGCTGCGGGACATGGCCCGGGTGCGGAGCTGCTACTACCTGCGGGTGATGGCCATCGACAAGCCGCGCGTCCTCTCCAGGATCTCGGGCATCCTGGGGGAGCACAACATCAGCATCGCCTCCGTGATCCAGAAGGGTCGGGGGGTCCACGCTGCGGTTCCGGTGGTGTTCATGACGCACGCGGCGCTGGAGGGGGACATGCGCAAGGCCCTGCGCACCATCGACCACTTGGACGTGGTGGCGCAGCAGACGACCTGCATCCGCGTCGAGGGCGACGAAGACTAGACTGTCCCGGGTCCTTGGTCCTGAGTCCTGGGTCGCCCCGGGAGCGTCGGTGACTCAGGACCCAGGACCAGGGACGCAGGACTGGAGACAAGCGTGGGTTGGCGCGGCGTAATCGAGGAGTATCGCGCGTACCTCCCGGTGACGGAGGCCACGCCCGTGGTGACCCTCCTGGAGGGGAACACGCCCCTGGTCCGCGCCCGCGCCCTGGAACAGGCGCTGGGCTCGCCCTGCCCCGTGTACCTCAAGTACGAGGGCATGAACCCCACCGGGTCCTTCAAGGATCGGGGGATGACGCTGGCCATGAGCAAGGCCCTGGAGGCCGGGGCCCGGGCCGTGCTCTGCGCCTCCACGGGCAATACGGCCGCCTCCGCCTCCGCCTACGCGGCCCGGGCCGGCCTGCGCGCCTTCGTCCTGGTCCCGGAGGGGAAAATCGCCCGGGGCAAGCTCTCGCAGGCCGTCTTGCACGGCGCCACGGTGATGCAGGTCCGCGGCAGCTTCGACGAGGCGCTCAGCGTGGTGCGCGAGGTGGCCGCCAGCCAGCCGGTGGCCCTGGTCAACTCGGTGAACCCGCACCGGCTGGAGGGGCAGAAGACGGGCGCCTTCGAGGTGTGCGACCAGCTCGGCGGGCCGCCCGACTGGCACTTCATTCCGGTGGGCAACGCCGGCAACATCACCGCCTACTGGCGGGGTTACCGGGAGTACAAGGCGGCCGGGCGGATCGCGCGGCTGCCCCGGATGATGGGCTGGCAGGCCGAGGGGGCCGCCCCCATCGTGCGGGGCCACGTGGTGGCGGAGCCGGAGACGGTGGCCACGGCCATCCGCATCGGCAACCCGGCCAGCTGGAAGGGGGCGCTGGAGGCGGTGGAACAGTCCAAGGGCGCCATCGACATGGTGTCCGACGAGGAGATCCTCACGGCGTATCGCCAGCTCGCCCAGCTGGAAGGCGTCTTCTGCGAGCCGGCCTCGGCCGCGTCCGTGGCCGGCCTGGCCCGCTGGCTCCAGCGGGAGCGCCCCCCGGCCGACGCCCGCATCGTCTGCGTCCTCACCGGCCACGGCCTGAAGGACCCGGACAACGCCATCGCCCTGGCCCCGCGCCCCCGCACCATCCCCGCCACCGCCGAGGCCCTCCTCAAGGCCATGGCCCTGTAGGCGCCCTGCTGCCGCAAAGGGCAAGGGGTGGGTGAGGGATCGGGACGTGAGGTTGCCCAACGGGGACCGCGCTGCCGTTGATTCGCGGAAGATTACAGGGTATCTTCTTTCTGTCACGCATCCGGTTGGTCGCTCGAAGGCGCGTTTTTTTCGGGGGCTCGGGTTCAGTGAAACGACGGCAGGGGACCTCGAGCGCGCCCTCCTTGAGGTAGCGAAGACGGGGGAGGTGGTCGAGACCATCGCCGTACGTTCCGGTACGAAATTCGTCGTCGATGGGACGCTCAGGACGCCCGCCGGTACTGGCGCCTCGGTGCGGACTGTTTGGGTTGTGGAGGCAGGTCAGAGCCAGCCGCGGTTCGTCACCGCTTACCCGGCGTGAGCCGTGGGGGTGATGGAATGATCGACGAATTGGAGACCGTGATCCTCACCCGCGATATTCCCGAGAGCGGGTTGACAGCAGGAGACGTCGGGGCCGTGGTACATCGTTATGCGGGTGGGGCCGGATACGAGGTCGAATTCGTCACGGGCGAAGGCAGGACCGTGGCGGTCCTTGCCCTTTCCGAAGGGGACCTCCGGCCGATGTCCAGCGGGGAGATCCTCCACGTCCGGTCTCTTGTCCCAACGTAGGGGATTTGGGGCGCGCATCGTCTGCGTCCTCACCGGCCACGGCCTGAAGGACCCGGACAACGCCATCGCCCTGGCCCCGCGCCCCCGCACCATCCCCGCCACCGCCGACGCCCTCCTCAAGACCATGGCCCTCTGAGCTGCTGCCCGGAGGTCTGGAGATGAGCCGGTCCGTTCTCGATGAGGTCGTTCGGCGCATCGTCGAGGTGGCACATCCCGACGAGATCATTCTTTTCGGTTCCGCCGCCCGCGGGGAGCCCGGGCCGGACAGCGATCTCGATCTGCTCGTGGTCAAGGCCGGCGTCCCACATCGCCGGCATCTCGCGCAGCAGATCTACCGCGGGCTCTTCGGCATCGCCGTGCCGGTGGACATCGTCGTCGTCACGCCGGAAGACATCCAAGCCTTTCGGGACAAGGTGGGGACGATCATCGGCCCCGCGCTTCGAGACGGAAAGCGGGTCTATGCCGCCTGAGCGCCGCGACCCGACGGATCCGGCCGAATGGCTCCGGAGGGCTCGCAGCAACCTGGCCCGGGCGAAGGCGGACCGCAACCTGGCCGACGTGCTGTATGAGGACCTTTGTTTCGATGCCCAGCAGGCCGCGGAGAAGGCGATCAAGGGCTTGCTGGTATGGCGCAAGGTTGCCTTTCCCAAGACGCACGCGATTACGGACCTCCTCACGCTGGCCCATCGGGCCGGGGTGGAGGTGCCTGAGGATATTCGTGAAGCCGGTGGGCTGACGGAGTACGCGGTGGAGGCCAGGTACCCTGGGCTCTCCGAGGAGGTGACCCGGGATGAGTACGCGCAGGCGGTTGCCCTTGCCGAGCGCGTCGTCCGCTGGGTTGCGTCGCTGACCTCCCCGCCGCCTTCCGTGAAGTAGCCGTCGTCGAAGCCGGAGGGCGGGACCGGACCGGACCGCCACCGGCGGCCCCCGGAAAAGGTTCCCGGGGCCCGCGGGGTCCCCCTGCGGGCCAGCATGCACGGAGGCGGTCGGCACGGCCCGTGGGGCGGCACGCCCGCCGGCAGCGATCCCCGCACCATCCCCGCCGACGCCCTCCTCAAGGCCATGGCCCTGTCGTCGCGCCCGCCGTCCCGCCGGCCCCGGGCCGATCGCATTCCCCGCTTGAAGGCCGGTAGGGTGGCGGTGTACACATTCCGTCATGCCACGGCCCATCCTCTCCGCCGACGAGCTTGCCATCTGCCGCGGCTGCATCCAGGAGGCCATCCGCGGGGATGGCGTCGTGTGCCTGGAGTGCGGCCTCCTGTGTTGGCGCCTGGGAAAGCATCTGGGGGTGCACGGGCTGGGCGTGGCCGCCTATCGGGCCAAGTGGGGGTATCCCCCGGACACCCCGCTCGCCCTGCCCATCCCCCTCGAGGCCCGTCGGCGGGCCCCGCTCCGGGTGCCGCCCCGCCGCGCGGTCTCGCCCGGCGAACTCCAGCACTACCGCGCCCACATCCGAGAGGCCATGCAGGAGGGCGGCGTGGTGTGCTTGGAGTGCGGGGGCGTGTATCAGTTCATCGGGTCGCATGTGCGGGCGCACGGCATCACCGGCGCCGCGTACCGGGAGAAGTGGGGCTACAACCGCGGGAGCGGCCTGGTGAGTCCGACCCTGCACCAGCGGAAGCGGCACATCGCCCTGGCCCGGAACTTCGGGGCCATGTCTCCGCCCGGATCGTACCGGAAGGCCCAGGCGGTCCAGTTGCGGGGGCGCAGCCGCTTCCGGACCGAGGCGAGGCTGAACAAAGCGGATCGCAACCGGGCGAGGTACGCCGCCGGTTGGCGGCCCTCGGAACGGCGGAAGGTGCCCGAGGAAATCCTGAAGGGGCTGGTGGCGGAGGAGCTGGATTTCCGTGCCATCGCCGCCCGCGTGCGGCGGCATCCGGAGTACATCCGCGCCCGTCTGCGCGCGCTGGGCCTGGTGAAGGTGCGCCGCCCGCTGGCGGTCCCGGACGCCGAGCTGCTGGCCCTGCGCCGGGCCGGCCTGTGGAACCCGGAGATCGCCCGGCGCCTCGGCTGCTCGGTTCCCGCCGTCAACGCGCGCCTCCAGAAGCTCCGGCGGCAGGGCGTGCCCGTGCCCACCCCGCCGGGGCCGCGGCCCAACGCCGCGCGGCGCGTGAGCGACGAGGCGCTGCTCGCCCTCGTGCGCCAGGGCCTGCGGCCCGCCGCCATCGCCGCCAGACTCGGGCTCCGGGATTCCCGGGTCAGCCGCCGCCTCGCCGCCCTGCGCCGCCGCGGCCTGCTGCCGCCCGCGCCGCCCCGCGCCCGGTCACGAACGCCCCCCGCCGCTCCCTGACACGTCCCCGCGCCCCCGCATCATGCCCGCCTCCGCCGCCGCCGGTGTCCCGTGGAAGATCGGACCTCCCCCGGGCCTTGGGCGGGGTTCGGACCCGCTCCCCGGTGGCGCCTGCAGGTGTTTCGGGGGACGGGGTCAGGAGAGAGCGCCGACCCGGGAGAGGTGGCGCACGCGCGGGAGCGCTTGAACATGGTCGAAGAGGCGGCGGTCGGCCGTGATCAGGGGGCAGTCGAGCTCGACCGCCAGCGCGAGGAAGGAGGCGTCGTAAAACGTCAGGCCATAGTCGCGCCCCAGGCGCGCCGCCCGTTTGAGGAGCGGCGCAGCGGGCGGGGCGACGGTGCAGGGCAAATCCGCCAGGCGATCGAGGGCGTGGTCCATGGCGGCTCGGCTCAGCCGGGCCTTCAGGAGCAGGATGTTCCCCACTTCGTAGAGGAGGAGGGCGGGGACGTGAACCTCCAGGGGCCGGCGCTCCACCTCTTCCAGGAGGGCGCGCGCCTCGACGACGAGAGACTCGTTGCGGGCCTTGAACCATTTGATGAGGACCGAAGAATCAACGACGATCCTGTGGGCCATACCGCGTGTCCCGGAAGTAGCGGATGATATCCGTCGAGTCCCATTCCCCCATCCAGAGGGTTTCCAGGTCTTTGAGGGGGACCAGCGCCTCCCTCCAGGAGCGGCGGGCCCCCCGCTGACCCGTCAGGTGGCTTCGCAGCGCCTCACGGATCAGCTCGCTGCGGGACCGGTTCTGGGCGCGGGCGGCCCGGTCCACCCTCCTCAAGAAGCCATCGGGAAGCGACACCATCACCTTCGCCATCGGACGACCCTCCATGGGGACGCTATCATCCCTGTTCAACGCAGGCAATACTTTTTATAGCCCACCACTTTTCGGCGAGGCTGCGGCCTCGGCCCGCCCCGGCCCGGCGCGGGACGGGGCGGGCCTGTTGACTTTGGGCGGGCTTTTTGTTATCAGTAACTTCGCGTTCGCGGGAATAGCTCAGTGGTAGAGCATCGCCTTGCCAAGGCGAGGGTCGCGGGTTCAAATCCCGTTTCCCGCTCCATCTCCTAGCCATCAGCACTTGCCATCCGCCATCCGCCCGGCTCACCTTCACCCAAGGGGGTCGATGCCTCGCGTGCCCATGCTGCCTCCGCCCGCCCGCGCCGCGGCCCGCCGTCCCCGGTGCCCGCGGGGAGTCGTGGGCCCATGAGCCGCATCCGCGAGACCCTGGCCGACAAGACGCTGCTGCTCACGGGCGTCACCGGCTTCTTCGCCAAGGCCCTGCTGGTCAAGCTGCTGGCGGACGTCCCCGAGGTGCGGCGCATCTACGTCCTCATCCGGCCCGGGGCCTCGGCCCGCGATCCCGCGGCCAGCGTGGAGGGCCGCCTCCGCCGCGAGATCCTCGAATCCTCCGCCTTCGCCCCCCTGCGCCAGCGCTACCGCGAGGCCTTCGGCGCGCGCGTGGCCGGCAAGGTCGTCCCCGTCGCGGGGGATCTCTCCCGCGAGCGGTTCGGGTGCGATCCCGCCGCCCTGGAGCGGCTGGCGGCCGGGCTGGACCTCATCGTGAACAGCGCGGCCAGCGTCTCCTTCGACGAGGGCCTCGACGAGGCGCTGGCGCTCAACACCTTCGGCCCCTCGCGCCTCCTGGGGCTGGCCGCGGCGGCGGGGGGCATCCCGCTGGTGCAGGTCTCCACCGCCTACGTCTGCGGCGACCGGGATGGGCTGGTGCCGGAGGAGCCCCCGCAGCCGGGGCTCACCCCGGCGTCGCGGCGGGCGAGCGGGGCCCCCCTGGACCTCGACCGCTTGCTGGACGAGCTGCGCCGGGCCTGCGCCGAGGCGGGCCGTGGGAGCGATCCCGAGGCGGTCCGCCGCGCCATGGTGGCGGAGGGCCTGCGGCGGGCCCGGGCCCTCGGCTGGCACGACGTCTACACCATGACCAAGTCCCTGGGCGAGCAGCTGCTGGTGCGGGACCGGGGGGCCGTCCCGCTCTGCCTCCTGCGCCCCTCCATCATCGAGAGCGCGCTGCGGGAGCCGCAGCCGGGATGGCTGGACGGGCTCCGCATGGCGGACCCCATGATCGTGGCCTTCGGCCGGGGGCAGATCCGGGACTTCCCGGGCGTCGCCTCCCTGGGGATCGACATCGTGCCGGTGGACCTGGTGGTCAACGCCACCGTGGCTGCCGCCGCCGAGCTGCTGCGCGCCGGCGGCCTCTCGGTCTACCATGCGGCCACCGGCGACGTGGCGCCGATCACGGTGGGCGAGTTCTCCGGCGGCATCTACGAATACTTCGCCCGCCACCCGTTCCGCGACCGGCGGGGCCTGCCCGTGCGCGTGGCCCCCTGGCGCTTCCCATCCCTGCCGGCCTTCGAGCGCCGCTATCGCGCCCGGCGCCTGGCCCCGCTCAAGGCCGTGCGGCGGGCCCTGGCGGCCCCGGCCCTGGCCCCGCTGCGCGGCCCCCTGGAGGCGGTCACCACGGCCCGCATCACCGCCCTGGAGCAGCTGCTCTACCTGGCCGATCTCTACGGCCCCTACACCCGCCTGGCCTGCACCTTCGACACCCGCCGGCTGCGGGCCCTGGAAGCCGCCCTGGACGCCGAGGACCGGGCCCGCTTCGCCTGCGACGCGACGGCCATCGTCTGGCGCGACTACGTGCAGGACGTGCACATCCCCGGCCTCAAGCACTTCGTGCTGAGACTCCCAGATGTGCCGGGGGCCGGGCAGGCCAAGGCGGATGGATTGCGCGCCGCGCCGCCGGCCGAGGCGGCGGACCCCGCGGCGGAGGCGCGGACGCTGCGGGACCTGCTGCGCCGCGGGGCCGCACGCTTCCGCGGGGCGGTGGCGCTGGAGGTGAAGCAGGGCGAGCGCCACATCCAGTATTCGTACGAGGAGGTGGCCCGCCTGGCCGCCCTGGTGGGCGAGCGGCTCCTGGCGCACGGCGTGGGCGCCGGCGACCGGGTGGGGCTGCTGGCCGAGAACCGCCCCGAGTGGGGGATCGCCTACCTGGGGGCCGTGGCGCAGGGGATCGTCGTGGTCCCGCTGGACCCGCAACTTCCGGAGGCCGAGGTGGAGGACCTCCTGCGCCGCACCGGCGCGCGGGCGCTGGTGTGCACCGAGGCGCTGGTCCGCGAACTGTCCGACGACGCCCTGCGGCGCCTGGCCGACCCCGCCGGGGGCGTGGCCCTGCTGGACGGTCTCCGCTTCGGCTGCGCATTCCCGGGGCTGGATCCGCCGGCGCGCCCCCGCGGGATCGGGCGCCCGCCCGGCCCCGACGACCTGGCCTCCATCCTCTTCACCTCGGGGACGACGGTCGCCCCGAAGGGGGTGATGCTCACGCACGCCAATTTCCTGGCCAACGTCCGGGCGGTGACCGAGTTCCTGGGGGCGACGG
>DASPOZ010000129.1:0-2949 GCA_035625755.1 Candidatus Sulfotelmatobacter sp. | reverse complement strand
CCCGGTGCTGGACGCCATCCTGTGCATCGAGGAGGTGGCCCGGGCCTGCGCCGCCACGGCGCGCATCCTGGTGGAGGGCAACTTCGGCAGCGTGGGCGCCCTGATCCACCTGGCCACGCCGGCGCAGCAGGCGCGCTACGTGCCGCTGGTCCTGCAGGGTGAGAAGCCGGCCATCGCCATCACCGAGCCCGAGGCCGGCTCGGCCGCCACGGACATGACCACCCGCGCGGCGCGGGACGGCGGCGACTTCGTGGTGGACGGGCGGAAGCACTGGATCACGGGCGCGGGGGTCTCGCAGCTCCACCTGGTCTTCGCCCGCTTCGAGGGGATCCCGGGGGCCGACGGCGTGGGGGCCCTCTGGGTGGAGCGGGGAGCGCCGGGCTTCCGCGTGGGCCGGCGCGAGAAGGCCATGGGCCTGCGGGGGCTGCCCGAGGCCGAATTGCTCTTCGAGGGCTGCCGCGTCCCGGCCGGGAACCTGGTGGCGGGCCCCGGCGGGTTCCGCCGGCTCATGGCCTGTTACAACGGCCAGCGCCTGGGCGCCGCCACGGTGGCGTTGGGCATCGCCCAGGGCGCCTTCGACCACGCCCTGCGCTACGCGCAGGAACGGCGGCAGTTCGGCCGCCCCATCGCCGATTTTCAGGGGCTCCAGTGGATGCTGGCCGACATGCACATGCAGCTCCAGGCCGCCCGCCTGCTCATCTACAAGGCCGCCGCCGACGCGGGGGCCGGCCTGCCGGCCATGGCCGACGTGGCCGTGGCCAAGACCTGCGCCAGCGAGATGGCCATCCGGGTGACCAACGACGCGCTCCAGATCCACGGCGCCGCGGGGTATTCGCGGGACCTGCCGCTGGAGCGGATGGTGCGCGACGCGCGCATGTTCGCCATCGCCGGAGGCACGGCCCAGGTGCAGCGGAACATGATCGCCTCGCACCTGCTAGGCCGCAAGCTGCCCCAACGCCCTCAACACTGATCACGTTCGGTCGTTCGGTTGTTCGATCGTTCGGTTGTTCTTGGGCGCTGAGGCCGGCGCCTCGACGGCCTTCGGGTCGTCGGGGGCCTGGGAGCGCCGGTAAGGAACCACCGAACCATCGAACAACCGAACCACCGAACGCCCTTGGTGAACCATGGTTCAGCTCACGGAGACCCAGGAGCAGATCCTGGGGGCGGTGCGGCGCTTCGTGGAGAAGGACGTGCTCCCCGTGGCGAGCGAGCTGGAGCATCGGGACGAGTATCCGGCGGCGCTGGTGCGGACCATGCGGGAGATGGGCCTGTTCGGGGCGACCATCCCGGCGGAGCACGGGGGGATGGGGCTGGACGTCCTCACCTACGCCCTGATCGTGGAGGAGCTGTCCCGCGGGTGGATGAGCCTGAGCGGCGTCCTGAACACGCACCTGATGGTGGCCTACCACCTGAGGGCGTTCGGCACGCCGGCGCAGCGGGAGCGCTGGCTCCCCCGCATGGCGACCGGCGAGCTGCACGGGGGGCTGGGCCTCAGCGAGCCGCACGCGGGGAGCGACGTGCAGGCCATCCGCACCGCGGCCGTGCGGCGCGGAGACCGCTACGTGGTCAACGGCACGAAGATGTTCATCACCAACGGCCGCCGCGGCAACATCTTCAGCCTGGCCGTGAAGACGGACCCGAAGGCGCAGCCGCCCTACAAGGGCATCAGCCTCCTGCTGGTGGAGAAGGGACACCCCGGGTTCCAGGTGGGGCGGGACCTGAAGAAGCTGGGCTACAAGGGCATCGAGACCTGCGAGCTGATCTTCGAGGACGTGGAGGTGCCGGCCGCGAACCTCATCGGGGGCGTGGAGGGGGAGGGCTTCGGGCAGGTGCTGAGCGGCCTGGAGGTGGGGCGCATCAACGTGGCCGCACGGGGCGTGGGCGTGGCGCGGGCCGCCTTCGAGGAGGCCATCCGGTACGCCCAGCGGCGCGAGGCCTTCGGCGTGCCCATCGCCCGGCACCAGGCCATCCAGCTCAAGCTGGCGGACATGGCCACCAGGATCGAGGCGGCGCGCCTCCTCACCATCCAGGCGGCCCAGAAGAAAGACCGGGGCGAGCGGTGCGATCTGGAGGCCGGCATGGCCAAGCTCTTCGCCACGGAGACCTGCCAGGAGGTGAGCCTGGAGGCCATGCGCATCCTGGGGGGCTACGGCTACATCCAGGAGGCCCCCGTGGAGCGATTCTATCGGGACGCCCCGCTCCTCATCATCGGCGAGGGCACCAACGAGATCCAGCGCCTGGTCATCGCCAAGAACCTGCTGAAGCGCTACGCCATCTGATCCCGGCCCGTGAGGCCGGAGGTGTTTGTCGTTTGTGGTCTGTCGTTTGTGGTTCTGGCGAACGACAAACGACGAACGACAAACCACAAACCGCATCTGAAAGGGAGCGAGCTATGACGGGCCGGCCGTTGGAGGGGGTACGGATCCTGGCGGTGGAGCAGTTCGGGGCCGGGCCGTACGGCACCATGGCCCTGGCGGACCTGGGCGCCGAGGTCATCAAGATCGAGGACCCCACGACGCAGGGCGACGTGGCGCGCACGGTGCCGCCCTACCGCCTCACGGAGACGGACAGCCTCTACTTCCAGGGGTTGAACCGCAACAAGAAAAGCGTGGTCCTGGACACCCGCCCGCGGGAGGGGCGGGAGATCTTCCACCGCCTGGTGAAGGTCTCCGACGCCGTGTACAACAACCTGCGCGGCGACGTGCCGCGCAAGATCGGCATCACCTACGAGACCCTGAAGGCGGTGAACCCGAAGATCGTCTGCTGCTCGCTCACCGGATTCGGCCTCACGGGGCCGCGGGCGGCCGAGCCGGGGTACGACTACCTGATGCAGGGTTACGCCGGCCTCATGTCCATCACCGGCGAGCCGGACGCGCCGCCGGCCAAATTCGGCGTGTCGGTGATCGACCTGTGCGGCGGCTACGTCTCCGCCCTGGGCCTGGTGGCGGG
>DASPOZ010000128.1:0-10378 GCA_035625755.1 Candidatus Sulfotelmatobacter sp. | reverse complement strand
GTTGGCCACTTTGTTTTCCTGCAAGACCCCCTTCAGTTCCTTCACCACCTGCTTGGTCAGCGCGACGTTCACGGCGCGTACGTTGGCGCCGCGGTTCCATGGGGTGGAGGGGCGGATGTTGGCCGGCTTGAGCCAGGGACACAGCTCTTGTTTGGCCACCGTCGCGGTGCCCACCTCGAAGAGGACGGGGTCCCCGCCCCGGGGGAGCACGCACCACCGGACGTACTTCCCCCGGGCCCATTCGTTCAGGTAGGTGCTGGTGATGTAGCGGACGTTATCCTGGTCCAGGCACAGCAGCGCGCCGAGATCGTAGCGGTCCATCTGTTCCCGCACGCGCCGGAGCTTGTACTCCCGCATCGCCTCGAAGTCCACCCGCCGTTCCACATCCGTCGCCATCATGCCGAGGGTCATGGCACCTGCCGCCTTTCTGCTCGACGCTCCGAGCGTGCGCGGGGCCTTCCGCCGGCCTCGCCTTCATCCTGCTGCCGTTTCGCCGGCGTCCGCGCCCCGTTGCCACATCCGGCGGGGGGACCACGGATGGTCCGATCCGTGCGGGATGGATGCGTGGGTGCGAGCCGGACACCAACGGGGGTCCGGTGGCCTGAGGCCGTGCCGGTGGGCCGTGGCCGGCGGCGCCGATGGTCGCACGACGGGCGCGCGGATCGGGAGGGCCGCCGGCCCGGCTGGAGAATGCGCCGCGACGCTCGCCCCGGAGGATCGCGCGACGGGAACCTTCCCGCCGCCCGGCGCGTCCCCAACGCAGGGACATCTATCATAGGGTCCAGGCCTTCGTCAACGCGCCGGCCCACGTGGCGGATCGACACGGGGCTATCCGGCGGCCGCCGCGCGCCCCCGCGCCCGCTCGCGCCCCCCGTGGGCGGGCGGCGCGATTGACAAGGGCGGCCCCGGGGCATAGGCTTCCCGCCCGGCGGGTGGCTCGCCGCGGAAAGGATGCGCGGGGGTATGGAGACGGCGGAGATCGTGGTGGTGGGGGGCGGGATCGTGGGGTGCAGCATCGCCTACCACCTGGCCGCGCAAGGGTGTAAGAACGTCGCGCTGCTGGAGAAGGATCTGGTCTGCTTCGGGTCCACCGGCAAGTCCGCCGGGGGGATCCGCGTCCAGTTCTCCAGCGAGGTGAACATCCGCCTGTCGCTGGAGGCCCTCAAGATCCTGGCCCGGTTCAAGGAGGAGCTGGGGGTGGACCCCGGTTTCCGCCAGACCGGGTATGTGTTTCTCGCCACCACGGACGAGGAACTGGCCACCTTCCGGCAGAACGTGGCGCTCCAGCAGCGGTTCGGTATCCCGGTGGAACTCCTGGCGCCGGATGAGATCCGCCGCCGCGTGCCCGTCCTCCGCGTGGACGACGTGGCCGGGGGAACCTTCTGCCCCTGGGACGGGCACGCTTCGCCCCACGAGGTGACCCACGCCCTGGCCGCCGGCGCGCGGCGCCTGGGGGCGCGCATCCACGAGGGCCGAGCCGTTACGGAGGTGGCGGTGGAGGGCGGCCGGGTGGTGGCGGTGGAGACCTCCGCCGGCCCCATCGACTGCGGGGCCGTGGTCATTTGCGCGGGCCCGTACGCGGGCCACGTGGGCGCCATGGCCGGGGTGGAGCTGCCGGTGAAACCCTTCCGGCGCCAACTCTTCGTCACCAAGCCCCTGGGCGGGACCCCGGAGGCCCTGCCCCTCACCATCGACTTTCACCGCGGCTGGTACTTCCGCCGCGAAGGCGAAGGCATCCTCTTCTCCGGCCCCAAGGACGCGGCGCCCAGCTTCAACACCCACGTGGACTGGGAGGACCTGGAGGCCATCGTGGCCACCGCCATCCACCGCGTGCCCCTCCTGGCCAAGGCCGAGGTCCTGCGGGGGTGGGCCGGCTCCTACGACATCACGCCTGACCATAACCCGCTGCTCGGGGCGGTGCCTGGAGTGGGCGGGCTCTACGTAGCCGCGGGTTTTTCCGGCCACGGGTTCATGCACGGCCCCATCGCCGGCCGGCTCATGGCCGAGTTGATCCTGGGCGGGAAGCCCAGCATCGACATCTCGCCCTTCGCCCCGGACCGATTCGCCCGGGGCGCCGCCATCCCGGAGCCCCTCACGGCCGCCCAGTAGATCCGGCACGCCTCCCTGCCGGACGCGGGCCACGAACTTCCGCGGACCCGCGCACAGGCCGAGGAACTGGGCGCGGTGTGAGGGCCCCTGAAGCCCTCGGGGCCCATCGGTCCCGCGATGCTCTCCAGGGCTACCGCATGACTTCCTATCCGGATGCCCGGGCCACCTAATATGGTGGGCGCCACCACTGGCGGCGGATGAAAGAGTCTAATTTCACCATTTCGGCGCACGAGTCAACTGCTGGAAAACATATGCAAAACAACATGTTACGAGCCATCCGTGGGCTCTGCGCAAACTTGGTCTACGGCTTGCTTTCTCCTCTACCGCACGCCTCGACTATCCCAGCATACTAAGGATGAGCAGCAGAGGAACATCGCAGGGTTGTTCGGTTCTGGGAGGTTATCTGTGATCAAGGTTGGGAAGGAGGTGGTGAAGAGGTCGGTTTCGAAGGTTGGCGTTCATCCACACCGGTTGATAGAGGAGAGGAGCCGAAATGAAGGTCAGTAAGGTCACGGCGTCAGTAGGGATCGCCGCCCTCGTCCTTGCTTCATCGGCACCTGGGTTCACGCAGCAGGGCGGCACTGCCTGCTCGGTGGAAATCGCCCAGGTTCGCGCCCAGATCTGGCGCGCACAGGCTGCCATGGATATCACCCAGGAGACGGCGGCGGCCCCGCAGCGCGGCAAAGCGCTGGCGTCCGCGCAGAACCCCTCGCAGGGTGAAGTCTCTGCCGGCCGCAGCACCATGCCCGGTCAGAATGAGGTCTCCGGCGCCGGCCGCAGCACCATGCCGGGCCAGAACGAGGTCTCCGCTGGCCGCGCGCTGGCCGCGGCGCCTGGCTTCACGCCGGCCGTCGGGCCCGCCTCGGGCGTGGGCCGGATCTCGAGCACGGCCAACGCGCAGTTCCGGGTGCTGGCCAGCGATCAGGACCGGAAGGCTTTCGTGGACAACCTGAACGACCAGGAGCGCCGCCTGCTCTACCAGACGCTCACCAGCACCTATAAGAAGCGCCTGGCCTCGGCGGCGGGCGACCAGAAGGAACTCGGCCAGAAGGTCTCCGATCAGGATGCCAAGGCCTGGGCCGAGAAGATCGCCACGGACCGCACCGGCCTGAGCAAGAAGATCGCGAAGGCGCGGACGCTGGCCCGGAGCGCTTCGGATCTCTGCAAGAAGGGGGATTCGGAGGGCGCGGCTGCCAAGGCCAAGGAGGCCATGGAAGCCCTGAAGTAACTCCCGCGATCCAGACCACCGCGCGCCGGGAGGCGGGTATCCCCTGCCTTCCGGCGCGTACTTTTTCCGGAGGCCCCACACCCGGTGGCGGCTCCCGCGGGACGGCCACGCACCCGCCCTCACCATTTGTGTTGCTTGACAGGACGGAGGGTTCCGGCACAGTCTAGAACGTCGGCGCGACGCGGCCCTGCTTCACACCTGCCCTGCGGCGCCCGCAGTCGCCACCCGCTCGTGGGAGTGCCATGAAACGCACAGCCCTCGTTCCGGCCGTCCTCGCCGCGGCCCTGGGCATTCCCGGCCCGGCTGCCGCCGACGATCTCACCAGGGATCTCGCCATCCTCAGGGCCAAGCCGGCCACCGTCCTCATCCTCACCCAGGTGGGCGGGCAGGCCCGCACGCGCTGCGGCCCGGGCCCCTTCCAGGACGTCACGGTGCCACCCCTCGGGAGCACGGGCACCGGCTTCATCGTCCACCCGGATGGGTGGGTCATCACGAACGGCCACGTCGTCCAGCCGTATTACGAGCCGGGCGAGGAGCAGCTCCGCCAGGGAATCCTCCGCGCGGCCATCCAGCAGGGCTGCGTGGCCCCCATGGAGGCCGCCCGGGGGGCCAGGTTCGCCCCGGCGGAGCGTTCAGCGCTGATCGATCGCCTGATGGCCGTCGCGGCGAAGGACGCCAACGTCACGGTGCGAAAGGCGTTGACGGTGTTCCTGCCCAGCGGGAAGAGCCTCCCGGCCGAGGTGAGGGTCTACAGCGGGCCCATCGCCCCCGCGCCCACCGAGCAGGAAGAGGCGCGGGCCGCGGCCATGGGCAGGATGGCCGGCCCGCCCAGGGGTGGGCGTGACGTGGCGGTCCTCAAGGTCGCCGCCGCGGGCCTGCCCGTGGTGCGCCTGGGGGATTCGGACCAGGTGCGTGTGGGCGACCCGGTGCTCATCCTGGGTTTCCCTGGCGTGGTGCTCCAGCACGAACTGCTGTCCCGGGCCACCCGGACCGAGGCCTCCGTGACCTCGGGGGAGATCTCGGCCCTCCGCAAGGACGCGGAGGGCCACCCGGTGCTGCAGACCGATGCCGCCGTTTCGTGGGGCAATAGCGGCGGCCCGATGGTGAACGCCCGGGGCGAGGTCGTCGGCATCGTCACCTTCATCTCGCTGACCGAAGGCGGCGCCGGCCAGGCGGTGCAGGGGTTCAACTTCGCCGTGCCCATCAACATCGCCAGGGAGGTGGCCCAGCCGGCCGGCATCGACTACCGGACGGCGGGCCCGTTCAACGCCCTGTGGGATGGCGCCCTGGAGGATTATGCCCACGGCTATTTGGCCTCGGCCATCGGCAGGCTGGAGCGGCTGGAGAGGCAGAACCCGGACCAGCCGGACGTGGCACGCTTCCTCGGAGACGCCAGGGCCCGTTACGCCCGCCTCCCCTTCTATCGGCGGAACCCGGCCTGGAGGTGGGGCGCAATCGCCGTCGCCATGGCGGCGGGGATCGCGGGGACGGTTTTCATCGCGAGGCGGCGCGGCAAGGAGCGGGCGGCGGCGATCAAGCGTCTGGCCCGGGAGGAAGTGTTGACCCTGCTCCGCTCGGTCCAGGCGGGCGGGGGCCTGCTGCCCGCTGCGGCGGGCGCGGGGGGCGGGCCGGCCCCGCTAACCATCCTGGACGTGCGGACGAACGAGGCCGTCTCCCACCGGCCGTTCGAGCTGCCGGGGGCGATCCACATCCCGCCCGACGAGGTGCTGGAGAAGTGCAAAACGCTCCCGGTCACCGACAACCTGGTCTTGTATTGCGACTGACCCGATGAAGCCACCAGCGCCCGTGTGGCGCAGACGCTGAAGGAGAAAGGCTTCATCGGCGTGCAGGTCCTGGACGGCGGGCTGAAGGGCTGGATGGAAGCCGGCCTCCCCACGCGGACGGCCTCCTGAGCCCTGCGGCGGCCGGCGCTGCGGCCCGGCCCTGGTTCAGGGTCAGGCACGTGTTCGCCCCTGCCGAATCCCCTTTCTCCCACTGCCTTTCCCGGTCTTTTCGTTCTCCCGCCCGCGTGGCTCCTCTCCGTCAATCGGTGACGGCGGACCCTGTTGCTCCCGTTGTGCCTTAACGGTGAATCCATTCTGGCACAATGCCCGGCTCCGAAGGGGTACATCGGGAACTCAGCGGACCATCGACTTCAGTTTGGCGGGGGCCCCGTAACATCTCGATGGCAAAGGCCCGACGGGGATCCGTCCCCGGATCCCAGGGCACCTCATCGCCTGTTGGCACCCGCCTTGTAACCCCCGTTGATCGTCGCCGACGCCCATGAAGGCTGGCGGCACCGGCGAGTAGCCGGACTCGACATCAAACCAAGGAGGAGGGAAGGACCATGAAGAAGATCGTGATCACCCTGGCCGCTCTGCTGGTTGCGGCTCCTGCCTTCGCGAACTGGCCCACCCCGGTGGAACCGAACGGCCCCAACTCGGGTGCGGGCCGCGACATCATGCTGCCGCAGGGCGAGGCCTCCGGCGCCGGCCGCGTGCTGGCGTCGTTGGAGAACCCGTCGCAGGGTGAAGTCTCCGCCGGCCGCAGCAGCATCGCCCTCCCGCAGGGCGAGGCCTCCGGCGCCGGCCGCAGCATCGCATAGCGGACCACCTCCGGCGACAGAACAGCGCGGCGGGCCCGGCACCGGCCGGGTCCGCCGGCTGTTTCTGTGTCTTTGCCAGGCTGCTGAAAAAGGCCCATCTGCAAAGTAATCTAGGTGAAGGGGAGACATGTCACTATTGAAGCGCCTCGTTATCTTGCTGGGCATCCTCGTCCTCGGGCTGGCGGCGTATCTGGTGCCGCGGGCGGTCGCGGCCGGTCCGGATCTCCTCCCACGCGCCGCGCAGAGTGGCTGCGCCTGCTTCGCTTCGGGCATCGAGGTCCTGACGGATTGGGCCAGCCTCCTCGACGAAACGGCTCAGGGGGAGATCGCGCCTGTTCAGAAACCGATGCCCTTCGACTGTGGGGCCGGCGAAGACTGGCGCCACCACGTCCCCTGACGCTGCGGTGCGCGCCGCTGCCGTGCCCGGCCAGCCGGCAGCTCGCTATCACCGCGCCCCGGGCGCCCATCCACGGCCCCGGACGGAGCACCCCGTCGCGGCATCTTATCCCCGTTCGCCGCAGCCCAACTGCCGTGGCCGGCACGTCCCCGGCCTGGCATCGTAACTTCCACCGCGAGAGCGCCCCGGTGTAAAATGATCAGCTCCTGGTGGGTCGGCCCGCCGCCTGGCGGGACCCAGACCCTGGAAGCCCAAGATGGGGCAGGGCCCCACGGACATGATCCATCGGCCCGCCTCCGCGAAAGTGGGTCACGATCAGGGCGGTCAATGGACATCCGGGCGCGAATCATGGCCACGCACCCCGAACGGAGGATACGATGGCGCAGACGATGAAGGCGATTCGCTTCCACGCTACCGGCGGGCCCGAGGTGCTGAGGCTCGAGGACGTGCCGGTGCCCGCGGCGGGGCAGGGCCAGGCCCTGGTGCGGCTGCGCGCCACCGGCGTGAACTTCGTGGACATCTACCACCGCCGCGGAGACTACCCGCCGCCGGGCGGCCTGCCCTGCATCACCGGACAGGAAGGGGCGGGCGTGGTGGAGGCCGTGGGCCCCGGCGCGGAGGGCCTCCGCCCCGGCGACCGGGTCACGTACACCGGCGTGCCGGGTTCCTACGCGGAATACGTTGCCGCGCCCGCGTGGCGGCTGGTGCCCATCCCGCCGCAGGTGTCCTTCGAGCAGGCGGCCGCCATCATGCTCCAGGGTATGACGGCCCACTATCTGCTCCACGCCGCCCATCACACCCGCGCCGGCGAGACGGTGCTGGTGCACGCGGCGGCCGGCGGGGTGGGGCTGCTTGCCGTGCAGATGGCGAAGATGCTCGGGGCCCGCGTCATCGGCACGGTGTCCACGCCCGAGAAGGCCCGCCTGGCGCGCGAGGCCGGCGCGGACGAGGTGATCCTCTACACCCAGGCGGACTTCGCCGAGGAGGCCAAGCGCCTCACCGACGGGCGCGGCGTGGACCTGGTGCTGGATGCCGTGGGCAAGCCCACCTTCCAGAAGGGGCTGGAGGCCCTGGCGCTGCACGGGCACCTCATCGTGTACGGGCGCGCCGCCGGGGCCCCCGATCCCTTCCAGCCCCTGAGCCTCATGGGGAAGGCGGCCACCGTCACGGGGACCAGCCTGGTGCACTTCACGCTGACGCGCGAGGAACTGCTAGAGAGGGCGGGGGCCGTGCTAGGCTGGCTGGCCCAGGGGAAGCTGAAGCTGACCATCCACAAGGCCCTACCCCTGGCGCAGGCCGCCGAGGCCCACAGGCTCCTGGAAAACCGGCAGACGGTCGGCAAGCTGATCCTTACGCTCCCATGAGCCCTGGCGGGGGACCGCGCCGTACGCGGGACCACAAATCGAGCCGGGGCCGGGAACTTTTTGAGGCCCTCATGCCGTCTAAGGGGATGTTGAGCACCTTTTTCTTGCCCAGGGTGCTCGAAAAGGTCCAGATGCAAGGCGGCGCGCGCAGCGAGGCGCGAGGCGTACTTGTTCCGTACGTCGCACCGCCGCGCGAGCGCGCCAACGCCCCAGCCGCTGCCGCCAGGGCAGCGGGGAGAGACGTTGGGCCCTTTTCGGCAGCCTGTTAAATGGCTGTGAAGGACGTCCCCCGCGAACTCCTGGTTCGGTGCATCGAGGGCGATCGGGACGCCTTTGCGCCTATCTACGAGCAGTTTAAGGGCACGATGCACACGCTGGCGTACCATATGCTGGGAAACCGGGCCGACGCGGACGAGGCCACGCAGGAGGCCTTCCTGGCCGCCTGGCGCGGCCTGGGGGCCTTCCGCTTCGAGTCCGGTTTCGGCACCTGGCTGTACCGGATGGGGGTCAACGTGTGCCTGGAACGCCTCCAGCGGGAGGCGCGCCGGCGTGCCCTGCGGAACGGCCACGGGGCGGGCCTGGCGCGGGCGGCAGAGGCGGCGGCCCGGGCCGAGGCGGAAGGCCCCGGCGCGGACGTGCGCGCGGGCCTGGCCACGCTGGACCCGACGTACCGCGCCTGTATCATCCTGCGGGACCTGGAGGGCCTCTCGTACCAGGAAGTCGCCGAGGCCTTGGGGGTGCCGGTGGGCACGGTGCGGTCGCGCATCGCCCGCGGGCGCGAGGCGCTGCGCGCCGCCCTGCGAGATTGGGAGGGCGCCGGCGCATGATGCACCTGTGGGTCCGCCGCCGCCTCTCGGCCTCCCTGGACGGGGAACTTCCCGCGCGTGCCATGCTGGCGGTGGAGCGGCACGTGGCCCGCTGCCCGCGCTGCGCCGGGCGCCGGGAGAGCCTGCGCCGCGCGCGCGCGGCCGTGCAGGCCGCCGCGCGCTCCGCCCCCCCGCCGGAGGCGTGGGTGCGGCTGCGCGATCGGATGGTCGCCCCGGCGCCGCCCGCCACGCGCCCGGCGCCCCGCCGCCGGAGGCCGGCCTGGACCCTGGCCGGGGCCGCGGCCGGGGCGCTGGCGGCCCTGGGCGTCTCGCTCTACCTGGGGCTCGGCCGATCGCCCTCCGGTCTGCGGCCGCCCGTTGCGCCCCGGAACGTTCCCTCGTTCGTCACCACGGCGGAGCTCGTGGATCAGGAGCCGGTCTCGCTCTCGCCGTCCATCGAGCTGCTGCTGGTCGCGCGCGAGGATGGCGAGACGAGCGCGGGGGAGGAGCGATGAGCATCGGGCGTTACGCCGCCGCCGCGTTCCTCGCCGTTGCGGGGCTCGCCGCGGCCCCCGCGGCCGCCCCCGCCGGGGGCGACAAGATCGTCTTCCGCTTCGAGCGCGTGCTGGCCGAGCTGGATCTTACCGAGGAGCAGCGGGCCCGCGTGCTGGGGTTGCGCCAGCATTTCGAGGCCGATATGCGCGCCCTCACGGAGGCCCTGCAGCGGCGGGCGGCGGACCTGCGGGGGCGGATCGACGAGACGCCCGGCGAGCCCCGGACCATCGAGGAGCTGGTGCAGGAGATCGGCCGGACGCAGACGGAGATCCTGCGCGTGCGTGTCCGCGCGATCCGCGACCTGCGCGAGGTGCTGAGCCCGAGGCAGCAGGCCCGCTTGAGGGAGCTGGAGGAGAGCATGCGGCGCGCCGGCGAGGCCGCCGCGCCCCGGTAACAGGCTGCTGAAAAAGGCCCAACATCTCTCCCCGCTGCCCCGGCGGCAGCGGGTGCGGCGTTGGCGCGCTCGCGCGGCGCTGCGACGTACGGACGCAGTACGCCTTGCGCCTCGCATCGCACGCCGCCTTGCATCTGGACCTTTGTGAGCAGCCTGCGCGGAAACGGGCTATTCAGCATCCTGCGAAACGGCTGACGGGTGGCCGCCCGGAGCCCGGGCGGGCGCCACGGAGGAGTGGAGTGATGCGGAACGTGCGCGGTCTTGCCATCACGGTCCTGGCCCTGGTCGTGGCGGCCGTCCCCCGGGGAGGCCAAGTCCGGGCGGCCGAGCAGGGCGGCGCTCCTCTCGTGTTCCCGCTGCCGGCCGCGCCCGCCCCGGTGGATCCCGAGCTGGCCCGGATCAACCAGTCGCTGGTCCGCCTGGCGGATCGGCTGCGCCCGGCCCTGGTGCAGGTGCGCCGGGTGGGCGGCCCGCCGGCCGAGGCGCCGCATCCGGGAGAGGAACCCGACGGGCGGCAGCCGCGCCGTGGCATCGGGTCCGGCTTCATCGTGTCGCCCGAGGGGCACGTCATCACCAACGACCACGTGGTGCGGGGGGCCTCGGCCGTGGAGGTGCGCCTGCACGACAGGCGGCGCTTCAGCGCCCGCGTGCTGGGATCGGACGCGCGCACGGACCTGGCCGTGCTGAAGATCGACGGCGCGGCGAACCTGCCCGTGATGCGCCTGGGGGACTCGGACGGGCTTCGGGTGGGAGAGCTGGTGATGGCCCTGGGCAACCCCTTCGGCCTCGAGGAGAGCGTGAGCCTGGGCATCGTGAGCCGCAAGGCCTCGCGCGCGGGGGCGGCGGGGCCCGGCTACCAGTTCATCCAGACGGACGCCGCCGTGAACCCCGGCAACAGCGGGGGCCCGCTGGTGAACATG
>DASPOZ010000127.1:0-2524 GCA_035625755.1 Candidatus Sulfotelmatobacter sp. | reverse complement strand
ACGCCGCAGATGGGCCTTTTTCAGCGGCCTGCTAGAGGAGCGGTCGCCCGGCTCAGGACGCCACCTTGCCCGGGGACCCCCGCTCCTCACAGAACATCTCGAGATCGTTCACCCACCCCGCCGGCATCGCCTCATCTGGCCCGGTGCGAAGCGCGTTTCGGCCGTCCCTTGCGCCCGCCGGCCGCCCGCCGCCGTGCTCCCCGGCCGACGCGTACGGCTCCTCGACCGGCGCGGGCCGGGGCGGCCGGCGCCGCCGCGCCGGCCGGCAGGTGCAGCAGGCGGCGGATATTCCCCTCGTAGATCTTCTGCCTGTCCTTCGCGGAGGCCCGCATGGCCTCCATGGCCTGGAGGGTGAGGCGCACGTACTTGGCCCCGCCCTCGGGATCGAAGGGCAGGTCCGAGGCGAACACCACGTGGTCCGCGCCGAAGAAGGCCAGGCCGCACTCCAGGGCCGCCGGGCCGCCGTACAGGGCCGTATCGGCGTAGAACATCCTGAAGTAGTCGCGGGGATGCTTCCGGAGCCGCCGCGCCAGGCCGGCGTAGTCCTCGTCCGCCGTCCGGGTGCCGAACTGGTCGTAGGCGCCGCCGATGCGGGCCTCGAAAAACGGCACCATCGCCCCCAGGTGGTGGGTGATGATCTTCAGGTTGGGGTGTTTGTCGAAGAGGCCGCTGAAGACGATTCGCGTCATGGCCGCCGTGGTCTCGTACGGCCAGCCGAAGACGTGCCAGATCTCGAACTTCGATTTCTGCTCGGCCGCGTAGTCCGCCGCGTCGGCCCCCCGGTGGGGGTGGATCCAGATGGGCAGGTCGTGCTCGGCCATGTGGGCGAACAGGGGGGCGAACTCGGGGGAGTCCAGAGGCTTGCCCCGGATGTTGCTGTAGAGCTGCACCCCGCGCATGCCGAGCTGCTTGATGGTCCGGTCCGCCTCGCGCAGGGACGCCTCCACATCGTTCATCGGCAGGCAGGCCACGGCCCCCAGGAACCGCGTCGGGTACTTGGCCACCAGCTCGGCCATCTCATCGTTGCCGATGCGGGCCAGCTCCGCCGTGTCCACGCCGTCCGCGAAGATCTCCACGGGCGGCAGCGGCAGGGACAGGATCTGGGCGTAGTCCCCGAAGGAATCCATGATGCGGAATCGGAGGTCCAGGTCCACCAGCCCCCGCACGCCCCGCAGGCGATGGTGGATGTAGGAGCCGGACGGCACCTTGTAGAGCGCGTCCGCGTACCGGGGTGGCAGGATGTGGCAGTACGCATCGATCTTCATCGGCCCTCCTCTTCGCGCTTGAGACCCGCCGCGACGGGGTGCGGCCCGGCATCATGGCCCAATCCCCGCCCCTGCATCCGCATGAACGCGCCACGTGCCACGGGGTGGGGCTATCGGGAGACGAAGATGCTCTTGGGGATCATGCAGTGGGCCCCGCGGTACACGTTTACGAGCTGGGTGACGCGGATGTCCACGGCGTTGCTGCAGAGCGAGTAGGCCTGCTCGCGGGACATGCCCCGGGTGCGCGTCAGGTAGGCGATGGCATCACGCAGGGCGATCTTCACGGCGTCATCCAGGTCGGGGTCGAAGCCCATGGTGATGTAATGGGTGGGCGTCTCGGCCTGCGGGAGCTTCATGGAGAGGTCCTTCCGCACCACGAGGCGGAAGGTGCCCGTGAGGGCCGTCTCGATGGCCGTCTGATCGCACTCCCCGTCCCCCTGGGCCCCGTGGCCGTCGCCCACGGAGAAGAGGGCGCCCCGGTTCCAGACCGGGAAGTAGGCCGTCGTTCCGGCCACCAGCTCCTTGTTGTCCAGGTTGCCGCCGTACTCGGCCGGGTAGTGGCTGGTCACGCGGCCGTAATCCGGCCTGGGCGCCACACCGAAGTTCCCGAAGAAGGGACTGAGCGGCACCTCCACGCCGGGGATCCACCTGGCCACCTTGCGCTGCAAGTCGAGGTCGATCTGGGTGTGCCAGTGGCGGGGGAAGTCCTCGGGCAGCGTGCCCTTGAAGGGCACCATGTGGTTGCGCGCCCAGTCCTGCCGGAGCGCGATGTCCAGGATTCGCACCTCCAGCACGTCGCCCGGCTCGGCCCCCTCCACGGCGATGGGCCCCGTGAGCAGGTGGGGGCCCTCCCCCTTGGAAACCTTGGCGTGGATCTCCAACAGCTCCGGGGGGACCCGCCGCCTGTCCTCGGGCAGTTGGTCCGGGCCGCCCGAGACCGTGTGGACCGTCACCTCGTCCCCGGAGCGGACGGTCAGCACGGGTGGCAGCGACGCATCCCAGAACCCCCAGTGGACCGTCGCGGGTGAGGACCGGAGCTCATGTCGCGTGGGCATGCGTGCTTCCTCCGCCGGCAGGGCCGGCCGCCCGGCCGCGCAGCGCGCCGGGGCCTCCTTCCTTATCATGTTCCGGCCATGGGGGAAAGGGAGAGGCGGGGGAAGGGTCAGTGGGCCACAGGGAGGCTCGGGGCGATGTCAAAGCGCAGGTGCCGGTGCGCCTTCCGGAGGGCCCCCTCGACCTTCTGCGGGGACGCGGCCCGG